>JAYEOF010000153.1:0-1700 GCA_034722695.1 Campylobacterota bacterium | reverse complement strand
GGAGAGACTGTGCAAAAACACAGTCTAAAAGTCTAAAAAGTTCCTAAAAACTAAGAGCTTTCCTCTGAAACAAGATTTTCCAAGATTTTAACATATTATTCATGCAAATATGCCATAAAAGAGCGATATAAGCCACTATCTCCTCTCTTATGGTATCTATATTACCTTCTTGTAGCGCTATTATCAATTTTCTAAACAGAGCTATCCCTATAAGATTAAGCATTCGTTTGAAATTGTAAGTAAACATAATAAGTGTATTCTCTCCCGATACCTTCTCTTTACCTCTAACGAGAAAGTGACTCCATCCCAGTGTTTGCTTGATACTTCCAAATGGATGTTCAGCTAAAGAACCTCTTTGTTTTACAATGGCTTTTGCTTTGGCTGTTTTCATCTTTTTGACATGGGCTTCAATGATCTCTTCATATTCCCATCTAAAGATCGTCTTGTGTGCAGTTTGATCTGGAATACATTTATCTTTTACTGGACAAGCTTTACAAATAGCACTTCCTGCCCTGTAGGCATAAAGCAGTTTTTCATTTTTAACAACTGAGCTTCTTTTAGTGAGTTGCTGTTGGTTTGGACAGATATATAAGTCTTTTGTTTTATCATAAACAAATAGATCTCTTATAAAAAAACCTTTATCTTTTTGTGCTTGACTTGTATTGGCTAAAGGAACAATAACTTCAATATTGTCATCTGTACATTTTTTAAATTCTTTTGAACTGTAGTAACCTGTATCAGCTACAATTACCATCTTGTCATTTGTACATATATCTTTGGCTTTACTTGCCATATTGTGCAGCTGATCCAAATCACTGCCTTTGGTTGATATATCTGTAGCTACAATGAATTTATATTTTTTATCTACAGCTATCTGTGCATTATATGCCATAAGGTTATGTGCAGGTTTGACCATAAGTTTGGCATCCGGGTCTGTTCTGTTGTATTGTGTGACACCCATCTCTTCAAGCAGCGTCAAGTCTTGGTCTAGCTTGGTTTTTCTTTTTTTCATCTTTGGTAGATTATTGGTAGGTAATGGTTTTAGGGCTTTATCTCTTTTTTCTTCTTTGTCTGCAAAGTTTAATGCTTTAAGATATGCTTCTATTTTATTGTCTATTTTTTCTAAATCTTTTACTACCGTCTTTTTGGTGATGAGTTGATTCTTTGAAGCATTGGCTCTAAGAAAGGCTCCGTCTATTGCTATAAGTTCTCCCCCGATCAGTGTAAGCTCTTTACACAGCAGGACAAACTCTCTAAATACTCTCTTCAGTGGCGCTGAGTTGTCTTTTCTAAAGTCTGCTATGGTTCTGTATCTTGGCTTCAGTCCTGTACACAGCCACATCATCTCTATATTTCTATCTATCTCTTGTTCTAGCTTTCTGGAACTTCTTATCTTATTGAGATAACCGTAAATGTATATCTTTAGAAGAAGTTTGGGGTGATAGGCAGGTCTTCCATCCGCAGAGTTTAAAGATGCATTGGTAAAGCCCAGTTTTGCAGTATCAAGCATCTCTACATAGTCGTCTATAGCTCTTACTTGATTATCTTGACTTACATATTCATCTATACTTGGAGGGAAGAACATCTGTTGTTTTCTGTTATCACCTTGTTTATAAATATTACTCAATTTAAAACCTTGACAAAGCACGTTACAATAGGCTTTTGATGGTGATATTATAGCATTATTTGGATTGTACGGC
>JAYEOF010000152.1:0-1705 GCA_034722695.1 Campylobacterota bacterium | reverse complement strand
GTATGTTTAGCTGAGATATAGAGTAGATTAAAGATGAGGAGGATATAGAGAATGATGACTGTAATCATGCCTTTAAAACCAAATCTTTCACCCAGGTAGGCAAAGATAAAGTCTGTTGAGGATACAGGTAAAAAATCAAGTTGCGTTTGCGTAGACTCTTCTTTGCTTTTCCCCTCAAGACCACCTGAACCTATAGCAATAAGAGCCTGTCTCACCTGATAACTTGGTTTGTTCAGAGCATCCTGAATACGTGTTTTTTGGTAAGACTTTAGTCCATATTCATAGACCAGTGGTGCACCTGCACCTGTGAGTATGGCAAGAGTTACCCATATTTTCCAGTTTATACCTACAAGAAAAAGAACACCATAACCAGCAATAAGTAGTACCAGTGCCGTACCGAGGTCTGGTTCTTTGGTTATGATTATAAAAGGGATGATAATAACAATAGAGAGTTTAATAAAATGTAAAACTCCATACCCTTTGTCTGTAGGAGGATTTCTATTTATAAGATAAGCAAGCATCATAATAACAGCAACTTTCATAAACTCAGAGGGTTGTATGGTTACACCTATACCAGGAATTTCTATCCACCTTTTTGCGCCAAGTATGGTTTTTCCTATAAATTCAACAGCGATAAGTAAACCAAGGTTAGCTACATAAAATATAGGAGAAAACCACCAGATTATACGTCTCCATGGGATAAAAGCAGAAACAAAAAAAGCAATAGCTGCTATGAAATAGTAGACCATTTGTTTTTGATAAAGATGAAAGTTGATCTCATAGACAAGATAAGATGAGATAATAAAAAGCGGAATAAGTTGTATCATTAAAGAGTAAGAGAAATTCTTGAAGATACGTTTGTCAAAATCAAACATAGAATCCATCTAACAACCTCATCATTTTTTAGGGTATTATATCGAAAAGAGTATAAGAGCATTTCTAAAGGAAAATGATGGTTGATTTTTATAGATTTAAACAGTTTGAAAATTATCCTGAGTGTATACATGCTGTCACAACTAAAAGATCGCTAGAACCTTATGTTTTTAGTTTGGCATTACATACAGGAGAAGATGAAGAGAGTATTATAGATAATCGTCAAAAAGTTTCTTCTTTACTTGGTTTAGAAGATGATCTACACTTTGTTGTTGCTAACCAAACACATAGTGATCATATACATATTATTACAAAAAAAGAGACAAAGGGGTGGAATGGGCTTGAAGATGCAGTAACTGACTGTGATGCACTTATCACAAATCAAAAAGGTGTGCTGCTTACCATACTTACCGCTGATTGTGTTCCTGTACTTCTGTATGATAAAGAAAAAGAGGTGATCGCAGCCATTCATGCCGGATGGAAAGGAACAGAAGCAAAGATAGTGGCTAAAACGGTACAAAAGATGATAAAGGTATATGATTCTGATCCTGAAGATATCATAGCTGGTGTTGCACCGGCTATAGGACGCTGTTGTTATGAGGTTGGTAAAGATGTTGCAAAGCATTTTTTTAATGAGCCTCTATCTTTTGATGTACGTGGTGAAAAGTATATGCTGGATCTGCCTTTCATCAATAAAAAACAACTTTTGGATACTGGGGTACTTAAAGAACATATAGAAATGAGTGGTGTTTGTACAGCATGTGAAGTAGAAAGGTTTTTCTCTTACCGTAAAGAGCAGGGGTGTAGTGGGCGGTTTATGAGTATGATAGGG
>JAYEOF010000151.1:0-1723 GCA_034722695.1 Campylobacterota bacterium | reverse complement strand
GGCTGGAAACATGCCAGTTTAGAAGATGCTGCCATCTATAGCGGTGTGAATGTTGCAGGTGGATTTGTGACAGAAGAGGCTGTAGCCAAAGCGCATCAAATAGAATATCACGAGTTAAAAGATATTATTGATAACTGTCCAGAGTTTGGAGGCACTGTATGATAAAACCACTTTTTTGTTCCCCATTTCAAATAGGAAACAAAGAAGATGCTTGCCCTGATCATATGCTTGATCTTATTTTCACTTGACATTCATTCTGCTTATTGGCTATTATGACTTATAGTTATCTTTAATACTGAACGATAGGTGTCAAGATGAAACGATTACTTTTTTTATTACTTCTGATGGTTTTACCACTATTCGCTACTACTTCTACGATCATAAAATTAGAGATAAAAAGTACTATTGGTCCTGCCAGCAGTAACTATCTCAAAGAGGGAATGGCAGCTGCGGTGCGTCAAAATGCCCAGATGATGCTGATCGAACTGGATACTCCTGGAGGTCTCTCTACCTCTATGCGGGAAATGATACAGGAGATCACGAATAGCACTCTTCCTGTCATTATCTATGTCTCTCCAAAAGGTGCGCGTGCTGCAAGTGCCGGAACCTATCTTCTTTATGCTTCTCATGTGGCAGCCATGGCACCCGGAACCAATCTTGGTGCCGCCACACCGGTCAGCTTGATGCCCACACCGAAGATCACAGATTCAAATACCAGTAGTCCTTCCGCTCTTGAGAAAAAAGTGATCAATGATGCTATGGCTTATATAAAAAGTCTGGCTGAACTGAATGATCGCAATATCACCTGGGCACTGGAAGCCGTAGAGGAGGGTAAAAGCATCTCTGCCAAAGATGCTCTGCACTATGGAGTCATAGACCTGATGGCTGAAGATACCAATGAACTGTTGAACAAACTTGAAGGCAGAAGCGTTACGGTCTCTGGTAAGAGCATGATACTCAGAACAGAAGGAGCAGTGATACAGACCTTTGAAGCTGACTGGAAAACCCAGTTTCTATCCATCATTACCAACCCCAATATCGCCTATATGCTTCTGCTTATAGCCATATACGGTATCTTTTTTGAGTTGATGAACCCTGGTGGGCTTTTCCCTGGTGTGATCGGGGTGATCTCAGGAGTGATAGCACTTTATGCATTGAACATGATCCCTTTTAATTATGCAGGATTGTTGCTGATCATTTTGGGCATAGCCTTTATGGTTGCAGAAGTGCTTATTGCCGGATTTGGTATTTTGGGTATTGGCGGGGTTGCTGCCTTTGCCTTTGGGTCGCTACTGCTGTTTGATGCAGAGACTCTTGGAAGCGGAGTATCCATCCCTCTGATCATTGCTCTCTCTCTGGTCTCTTTGGGATTTTTTATCTTTGTTTTACGCTTTCTTCTGCACTCCAGGTCTGTAAAAATAGTAACCGGTATGGATGAGATGGTAGGCGCCAGAGCCGAAGTACTTGAATCGACGGAAGAAGGGTACCGTATCCGCTGTCACGGCGAGATATGGTATGCAACGTCTGATTCTGTGCTTAAAGTTGGTCAAAATGTACGTGTAGAGAGTCTGTCAGGACTAGTACTTCACGTCAATCCAATAAAGGAGTAAATTATGTTACCTGTTATACCAATGACAACCATTTATATTGTGCTGATAGTGATCCTTATACTGGCATTTGCCATACGTATTTTACGTGAATACCAGCGTGGAGTGGTCTTTAC
>JAYEOF010000150.1:0-1729 GCA_034722695.1 Campylobacterota bacterium | reverse complement strand
CTTCTTTTTAAAATTTAAATCTAAACTTTATAAAGAAGTAAAAATACAGACAACTGTTTGAAAAAAGTCACTTTAGAATGATATAATAATATGACATATATATATGACTAAAGGATTTGTATGATTGAAGCAACATTGCCTTATAGATATACTGTGACTAAAAGAGATAAATTAGAGAGGAAAAGTGATGCATGTATTTATGAAATTCGTGACATATATCAGATTAATTTGATTTTTATATGCCACTTATGGCATAATAAATAAAAAGGATACACGATGACTCGTACGCAACTTGTAGATAAGATAGAAACCAGAAAAAAAGAGTTGGGTATTTCTATAGAAAATCTTGCAAAGTTAAGTCATAGTGGTGTTAGGACTGTCAACAGATTGTTTGCAGGAGAAGATGTAAAATTAAGTACAGTAGAGAAGATCACAAATATCTTAGGATTGGACTTTGCAGGTAATGAAACTGTAGCACTGAAAGAACTTGAAAAAAAACGAGCGAATCAGAAAGCACTGTTTATGGCTTCATTGGTTCAAGGCACCTCTGCTTTGGAACTGCAAGGATTAGAAAAAAGTACCCTTGACAAGATGATCCATAGATTTGAAAAAGAGTTTTTGACAGGTTCTTATAGAGATCGATTGTGGGTAGCATAGTGATCGATAGTACCAAGCCTATGGATGATGCAACACCGTTAGATGATATTTCGGGATTGAAATTGTCGAAAAATAGAGTATATTCACTTAAAGAGATATATATCAAAGAGGCTGAGAATATAGCAAATGCAACTTTAAAATATCTTTCAGCTTCTCCAAGTAAAAAAGAAGCCCCATTTTCTTATGTATGGCTGCTAACACTTCATGAAGAGATGTTTGGCGATGTATGGGAGTGGGCAGGTAAGCTTAGACAATGTGAATTGTCTATAGGTGTTAAGGCTTATTTGGTTTCTACCGAGTTAAAAAAATTAGTTGATGATATAGAATTTTGGGATAAAAACAGAACATTCAATAGTACAGAAACAGCTACAAGGATACACCACAGAGCAGTTCAAATTCATCCATTTCAAAATGGAAATGGTCGTTGGTCAAGGATGTTAGCCAATATATATTTAAGACAAAATGGACTGATGCCGGTACGTTGGCAGGAAGATCTATTGGCAAAAGAAAATCCCAATAGAGATAAATATATTAGAGCACTTAAAAAAGCTGATAATGGTGACTATCAAGCACTTATTGAAATGCATAAAATTACATATTAAGGAAACATTATGACACCATACGAATCGATCCAAGTTCTCCAGCAAAGAATGAATGCCTCTATCATTGGTCAAGAGAATATCGTAGAACGACTTATTATTGGATTACTTGCCAATGGTAACTTACTTGTTGAAGGACTTCCCGGTCTTGCAAAGACCAGAGCGGTAAGAGCCATGGCAAAGTCCATAGACTCTAAGTTCTCACGGATCCAGTTTACTCCTGATCTGCTTCCTTCAGATGTGACTGGTTCTGAAAATATGTATGAAGAGGGTGGGGAGTATAAGTTTCGTTTTGAAGAGGGGCCTATCTTTGGGAATATTATCTTGGCAGATGAGATCAACCGTGCCCCGGCAAAAGTACAGGCAGCGATGCTTGAAGCGATGGAAGAGAGACAGGTGACTGTGGCAGGTAAAACCCATAAGCTTCCTGAACTTTTCATCGTCATGGCAACACAAAACCCTGTTGAACAAGA
>JAYEOF010000149.1:0-1738 GCA_034722695.1 Campylobacterota bacterium | reverse complement strand
CTCTGCTAACTCTTCATTAGATTTTGTTAATGCTTCTTTTAGTGTTATCACGACCTGCTTCCTTTTCTCTTATAATATTCTACTATTGCCAACCCTATACCAACCAATCCAAATATAAATACAATTGAGCCTATGATTACAGGCATTTGGATAGGCTGAGTCATGTCAAACATTATGCGACTTCTCCATCACCAACTACTTTGGCACATCTCTCACAAGCACACTCTTCAGATGTACTTGTAAATCTCCAACATCTTGGACATTTTGAAGCAGTTGCTTTATGCACTGTAAATGTTTTGCCTTCCACTTCAAAAGAAGCTACTTGCTCACCCTCAGAACTTGCTTTCATGGCCGAAACCACAAACCAGTCTTCAAGGTCTTTGCTGTCGTTAATAGCAAATGTACTCATGTCACCTGCTATTTCAACTTCAAGTGTAGATTTCATAAGTTTCTCTTTTTTGAGTTTATCAACAGCTTCTGAGAATTTCACTCTCGCTTCTAAAAGTACCGTATCATCAAAAGAGCTTGCTACTTCGGGCACTTCAACATAAACAAGATCAAATACATTTTCCATATCACCTTTGAAAAGTACCGATGCATACTCAAGTATCTCATCTACAGTGTACGTAAGAACTGGTGCAACAAGACCTAACATTGCTTTAGAGATGTGTGACATTGCTGACTGTGTTGCACGTCTGCTTGCATCATTTTTATCTTCACAGTAGAGTCTATCTTTCGTAATATCCATATAGATACCTGAAAGCTCATTAGTGATAAAGTGGTTGAGTGTTGCAAATCCTCTAAGGAAATCATACTCATCAAAGCTGGCTTTTACAGAAGCAAATACTTCTCCTGCTTTAGCCAGTATCCATCTGTCCAACTCACCATAGGCATCAACTTCAACATATCTTTCAAGATCATCCACATTTGCAAGTAAAAATCTAAAGGTATTTCTTATCTTTCTGTACTGTTCAGCTGTCTGCTTCAAAATACCATCAGAGATCTTCAAGTCCGTCTGATAGTCAGAAAGGGCGACCCATAATCTGAGTATCTCAGAACCATACTGCTTGATCACTTTATCCGGAGCAACTACGTTACCCTTGGACTTGCTCATTTTCTCACCTTTATCATCCACAGTAAATCCGTGAGTAATAAGTGTCTTGTATGGTGAAACTTGATTGATAGCTGAACTCAATAGCAATGAGCTTTGGAACCAACCTCTATGTTGGTCACTACCCTCAATGTAAAGAGATGCGGGGTATTCACCTGCATCATAGTTACCTGAACTAAGCACTGAGTTCCAAGTCGAACCGGAGTCGAACCATACATCTAGAATATCAGAGATCTTTTCCAAATCATCAGGGTTATACTTACTACCTGCTGGTAATAGTTCTGCATTGCTCATAGAGTACCAAGCATCTGCTCCATGTTCATCAAATAAGTTTGCTACATGCTCTAACACATCTGCATCAAAGATCACTTCTTTAGTGCTTTTGATTCTAAAGAACGCTATTGGTACACCCCAAGAGCGCTGACGAGAGATACACCAGTCAGGTCTTCCCTCTATCATCGGCTTGAGACGGTTCTTAGAACTCTTAGGATAAAAGTCTACACCTTCGATGGCATTAAGTGCTGTATCACGTAATGTCTCTTTTGCACCCTCGGCTTTATCATCTATAGAGATAAACCATTGGTTCGTTGCTCTGTAGATAAGTGGTTTTTTCGTTCTCCAACAGTG
>JAYEOF010000148.1:0-1743 GCA_034722695.1 Campylobacterota bacterium | reverse complement strand
AACTATCCCATAAAATATCATAACGGGTACTTCTGCCACCATGCCCTTCAATCTCTTTTAAGATGCCTTTGTTTAGCAAGTCTTTTATATGTCTTGAAGCAGTCACTGCATTTGTTTTGGTCAAAGCTCTATATTTTTTATTGGTTAAACCACCTTCAAAGTTTCCTTGCCCCAGATCTAGTAAACGGTTGACTACTTTGCGTTGTTTGTCATTGAGTTTGACATTTCTTATTTTGTCATAAAATTTCGTTTTATCTACTACAACTTGAATATTTTGAATAGATATATCTATAGATTTTTCAATACTCTGTGTATGCCAGATGATCCATTGTGTAATATCAAACTTTTTATTGTACACCAGATTTTGTGTCTTTTCAAACGTATCGTAGTAGCCTTTTCTATCTTCATTGATGGCACTTGAAATTGAGTAATATTTATTGTCCAATCCCCCATCTTTTGAGAGAATATAGTTTGTTAAAGCTCTACCGATCCTGCCATTGCCATCATCATAAGGGTGTATAGCTTCAAACCATAAATGAGCAACTGCACTCTTCACAAGAAAGTTCTCTTCTGAGTCATTACAATACGCTATGAGTTCTTGCATGGATTGACTGATCTGCATTGAGGGCATTGCCACATAGTGTATTTTTTCTTTACCTATGGATCCCGAGACAATTTGCATATCATCATGGTCTCTGAACATACCTTTATTTACAGGGTAAAGAACACTCTCATAATTTTCAAAAATAGCTTGATGCCAATGATGCAACCTGTCCACCGACAACCTCTTTTTGTTGGATCTACTGTCTATATAAAGTTCTGTTAAACTGTCCGTATCTTTTGTAGACATGTCTTCTTCTCTATTGAAAGCAATGTTCAGCTTTTTTCTCAACGATGACCTCACACTGTCACGTTGCAGGTCTACACCTTCAATTTCAGATGTTGAGACTATCTCATTCACTGAGGTCTCGATGGAAAAGGAGTCTTTTTCAGTCCTCGAAAGATAAGACATCCTCCCCTTCAATTCACCACTTTTTTCAATGAGATTATAGACTAATGGCTCTATCTCTGTATAATCATACTTAAAATTAGGAAAGTCCTCATGCTGCCAAATCCATTTTTTTGTCTCATTCATAACAATTTCCTGATATAGTTATTTTATTAATCATAACATAATTATGTTATATTTAGAATATTATTCATATCATAAAATAAATTATTATATACTGGTGCCTTGACAGCTTTATATCTGGTTTTTACTATTAGCTCATAGCATACAGGAATTTCCTGTATGCTATATCTTTCTCTTATCTCTATATTATCTTCAAATTATACTACCAATACTTTTTCTTAAAGAATAATTTTTCTTATCTTTATTTAATCTTTATTTCTATATACTCCAATATTCAAGGGTGTAATAAGCATCTAAATCTAAAAAAGGAGCATGATCATGAAATCAAAAATTATATTTGTTATACTTTTCATGCTTACTTTTACGATCATGCATGACAGTGTGATCAATATCATACAAAAAAGTGACCATTCAAGTCTCTCACATTATGTAAACAGTGATGTCGTGTCACAAGAGTGTACTGATATACATGAAACACACAGTATGTTCCATTTTGTAGGGCTTATCATGCCTTATAAAGATACTTTTGCTCAACTTCAAAATGAAAAAACACTCTCTCACAATTTACTTCAATACACACTACCCCACAAAGAAAGATCCTCTAAACCACC
>JAYEOF010000147.1:0-1745 GCA_034722695.1 Campylobacterota bacterium | reverse complement strand
CTTCATCAAAACCATAAGCACCACCACCTGCACTGGCTCGTATATCTGAAAAATAACGTACCTGAAAGAATTTATCTGTTTCTGCTTTGAGCATATCTACTGCCTGATCAAAGAAAAGCCAGTTCACAGAAATTTTTTTCAGTGCACAAAACTCCAAGATCTCTTCATAAGGAATAGAGTTTCGTTTTTTCATGGTTGCGAAAGTTGCCTGTGGAATATTCAATGCAGTTGCGACATCTTTATCAAAGACCTTTGTTCCTGTTTTGCTTTCAGAGATCACATCTTTTAACTTTTCTATAACTTCGCCAAGTATTAACATTTTAGCCCCTTTTTTATGTATATATGACAAATTATAGGGTATTTTTCTTAAAAGTATGACAATTTGACATATTTTTTAAGTTTTTTATATATTTTATATACAATTTGACATATTTAATTTAAAGGATTGAAAATGGTTTACTCAAAAAATAAAGAATTACTAAGTTATGCGATCAAAATGGGATGTAAAACAGCAGCAGAGTTTGCGATGTTTTTAAGAGCAAGAGAATCTATCTTAGCTCTGTAAAAAATAAATTCGTAGGGTGGGTTTACCCACCACAGAACCATGATAATTAAGAAGGTGGATTAATCCACCCTACGAAATATTAACCAAAAAGTAAAACTGTTACCTCATCACCGATCTCTTTGGAACTATCATCTTCTGAAGTAACAAGAAGTGCTACATCTCCAAGCATATTGGTAAGAATAGCCGATGAACCGACTTTTTTGTCTTTAAAATCAACATAATATTCTCCTTGGATAAGAGAAACATTACATGCCGTAAATTCTGCTTTTTTTGCACGTTTTATGAATGACTCTTTAAGTTTTGCTTTGACTTTACGTAAAGAACATGTTCCTTGCTGAAGTTTTTCCATCAAAGGAACAAGATAAAGCAATGCAGTGACAGTAGAAGAGTACGCAAACCCGGGAAGCCCAATGATGAACTTATCCTCTTTACGTGCTACCATAATATGCTGTCCCGGCTTTACACGTACACCTTTAAACACTACATCACAGCCGAGCTCAACAATAACATCTTTGACAAAATCAAAGTCACCAACACTCACACCACCTGTAGTTACCACAATATCACTTTTATCTAAAGCCGCTCTTACCTCTTTGGTAATGTTCTCTTTATCATCTTTGATACATCCCAGTTGCATAGGCAAGCCATCATACTTGTTGACAATAGCCTCTAAAATGTAGTTATTTGAAGAGCGTATCTGTGCATCATTGGTCTGTTCTTCTCCTAACTCTAAAAGTTCTGAACCTGTTGAGAGTATGGCAACAGTTGGTTTTTCATATACAAGTACAGAGCTTATATTTAAACTCGCCATCACACCTATCTGAGGAAAATCTATCTTCGTACCTTTAGGAATGAGAAGTTGTCCTTTACTATAGTTTTCCCCTACTTCACGTACAGAAAAACCTTGAGGTACTTCTTCTTTAATAATGATATCATCACCATCTACTTCCACATTTTCTATGGGGATAAGCGTATCGGCTCCCTGAGGCATAAGAGAACCGGTAAAGGTTTTAATACATGTACCCCCTATGACCTCTTCTTTGAGAGCAGAACCTGCGGGGTTAATGCTTCCTACTTTTAATGTACCCAAAGTCATATCTTCATGAATGATCGCATAGCCATCCATAGCAGAGGTAGGGAACTCAGGTGAGTTATGATCAGCGACAACATCTTCTGCCAA
>JAYEOF010000146.1:0-24431 GCA_034722695.1 Campylobacterota bacterium | reverse complement strand
AAACGCATATTCCAAAGATTTTGTACCGAAAAACCTTTGATCCCTACAAACTCCTGCTGTAGATCTTCTGCAAGATTTTTGACAACTGATTTTCCCCATCCGAACTCATTTTGCTTTTCAACAATGCTTTTGCCAATATCCCAATAAAGAGCTATCAGCTCTTTATTTACAGCTTTTAAAGCTTCATATTGCGATCGCAGTATTCTCTGTTTTATAGAAATAACAAAATCAGAGTATTGTGTTTTGGTTGAGATATTAGACATTATTACTTTTTCTCTCCAATACTCTCAATATACCACTCAATAGCCTCTTCCATCCCCTGATAGATATCATGTGTGGGAGCATACCCTACAAAGTTCTGTGCTTTTGAGATGTTTGCATTGGAATGACGAATGTCGCCGGGACGGAAATCACGATAAATCGGAGATTCCGCAATTTTTAATTCATAATTTTTAATTTTTAATTTGAGATTATCTCCGATAATCGAATAGAGTTCATTAAGAGTGTTTCTGCCGCCTACTGCTACGTTGAAGGCTTCGCCGAAAGCTTCTGTGTTATCTGTTGTTCCTGCCAGGAGGTTCATCTGGATGACATTGTCTATGTAGGTGAAGTCACGGCTTGTTTCTCCGTCACCATTGATGTAGACATCTTCACCCCCTAAGAGAGAACCAACCCATTTAGGGATGACCGCAGCATAGGCACCATCTGGATCTTGTCTTCTTCCAAAGACGTTAAAGTAACGCAGACCCAGTGTTTCCATACCATATGTTTTTTGAAATACACCAGCATAAAGTTCATTTGTCATTTTCATCGCTGCGTAAGGAGAGAGGAGATTACCTGTGCGTTCTTCTACTTTTGGAAGTTCTTTAGAGTCACCATAGACAGAACTTGAGCTTGCATAGACAAAACGTTTAATGCCTGCATCTTTAGCTGCAGTAAGCATGTTAAGAAAACCGGTGATGTTAGAACGGTTGGAAGTCACAGGATCAGCAATGGAACGAGGAACAGAACCAAGTGCTGCCTGATGCAGGACAATGTCTACACCCTCACAAGCCTTTGCGCATGTATCGAAATCTGCGATATCACCTTCTATAAAAGTAAAATTCTCCGCTGCCTCTTCACCAACTTGAGACAATACATCATCGATGTTATGCTGATACCCTGTAGAGAAGTTATCTAGTCCAACAACCTTTTGGTTATGTTTAAGTAAAAACTCTGACAGATTAGAACCTATGAAGCCGGCATTACCTGTTACAAGCCATGTATTTTGCTCTGTTTTAAATGTTTCTAAGAGTTTTTCAAATGCTGTCATTAATGTTTCCCTTTTATCTTTTTAATACTACGGCTGACTTTAGCAAATCCGAGATTGAATTCAAACTTGGTTTGTGTCTCTATAATCTCACCTTCTACATCATCATCAAAAACATCATCATCGATATCAATGACCTCTTCTAAAATCTTGTTTGATTTTTTGGCTAAGACTTGCTGTAATGCCTCGTCAGTAGTTTTCATAATGGCATTAATATTTCGTGAAAGTTCTTTAATTTTAGCAAATGTCTCAACGATTTGCAGAGTAGCCTGTGTAGCAACATCACTCTTCAAAATAGTTGCCAACATATATAAACCTTTTTCTGTAAAGGCTTTTGGTACATGTGGGGAGTATTTTAGTTTTGAAAGGTGGTCGAAATTTTCGACTACATACGTTTTTTCTTCTTCAAAAAGTTCAATAACATATGTTTCATCAGGAAACTTGTCTTGGTTGTTTTTAACTGCTTCATTGACTCTTTTTGTTTCAACACCGTAGATCTCAGCAACATCTTTATCGATGAGGACTAAGGTATCTCTTAGTGCGATCAGTTTACTTTCAAGCGTCTCAAATTTTATTATCTGCATAATGCTATAGCTTTCCATCACTTTCTTCAAGTTTAGACTTGATGTCATAAACAACAGCATCGGAACCATTTTTCAATGATTCAATATTCAGACCTACAAACTTATCATGTGCAACGGCAAGGACAATGGCATCGTACAGGGTGTCAAGTGTTTTTGTCAGTTCTATAGCATACTCTCTTTTAACCTCTTCAGGATCAGCCCATGGATCATATACTTCAACATCAGTTCCAAATTCTTGTAATTCTTGAATCACATCAATAACACGAGAATTACGAATGTCTGGACAATTCTCTTTGAAGGTAATACCAAGAACTAGAACTTTTGTACCTGCAATTTTATGTTCTTTATGAATTAAGAGCTTAAGCACCTGATTGGCTACATACATACCCATGTTGTCATTGAGACGACGACCGGCAAGGATGATCTCCGGGTTGTACCCCACTTCCTGTGCTTTATGTGTCAAATAGTAAGGGTCTACACCTATACAGTGACCACCAACAAGACCTGGTTTAAATGGTAAAAAGTTCCATTTTGTACCTGCAGCTTCCAAGACTGCTTCTGTGTCAATGTTGAGTTTGTTGAAAATGATCGCCAATTCATTGACAAAAGCAATGTTAATGTCTCTTTGGGAGTTCTCGATGACCTTTGCTGCTTCTGCAACTTTTATGCTTGGAGCCAAGTGAGTTCCGGCAGTAATAATGGAGGCATAAAGGGCATCTACCTTTAACCCGATCTCAGGCGTAGAACCGGCAGTTACTTTTAAGATCTTAGTCACTGTATGTTCTTTGTCACCTGGGTTAATACGCTCAGGAGAGTAACCACAGAAGAAGTCTTCATTGAACTTAAGTCCTGAAAACTTTTCAAGTACAGGGACACACTCTTCTTCTGTTGCACCGGGGTAGACAGTAGATTCATAAATGACGATGTCATCTTTTTTGAGAACCTTGCCTATGGATTCACTGGCTTTAATGAGTGGTGTAAGGTCTGGTTTTTTATGTTTATCGATAGGCGTTGGAACAGTAACGATGTACACATTACAATCGGCTATGTTCTCTAAAACATTGGTGAACTGCATATTGTTAGCGAGTGCTTCTTTTACTTGCGTCTCAGAAAGCTCTAAAGTACGGTCAATACCGTTGTTAAGCTCATCAATACGCCACTGCGCAATGTCAAAACCAACGACCTCATACTTTTCTGAAAATGCATGTGCCAAAGGCAAACCAACGTAACCCAATCCGATAACTGCTATTTTAGTATTCACAATAAAATATCCCCCTGATATTATAATTCTTATAATTATAGCTGAAAAGGATTAAGTGCTATTATGAAAATTTGACAGAACTTCTCGGATCTGCCAAGTGTATTATTACCTTTCCATAGGTGAAACAAGAGAAAAAACAGATAATAGATCATCTTTGTGTTAATTTAAATATACTATTGATTATAATATATATAGAGAGCACCTCAATGGAGACTCATATGATTTATTATCGTACTTATTAAAAAGGAAAAAACATGGCACATATTCAAGCTGGGGAAAAAGCTCCAAAAAGCATCCTCGAAAATATCCCTCAACTCATTTCATCCTATTATATGCAAGAGCCGGATATATCCGTAGCATCACAGCGGGTTGCTTTTGGAACATCAGGGCATCGTGGTAATGCGACCAAAAAGAGTTTTAATGAAACCCATATCCTTGCCATTGCCCAGGCTGTCTGTGAATATAGAAAGTCTGCCAATTTCACAGGAACACTCTTTATAGGCAAAGATACCCATGCTCTTTCAACACCTGCACAGCTCACTACTCTGCAAGTTTGTATAGCCAATGGTGTGACATGCAGGATCGCAACAGATGATGAATACACCCCGACACCGCTTATCTCATTTACCATTCTTGAAGCAAACAAAGAGGGAAACATCTTAAGTGACGGCATTGTGATCACCCCTTCACACAACCCACCTAGCGATGGTGGCTTCAAATATAACCCGCCAAACGGTGGACCTGCCGATACCGATGTGACCTCTCTCATCGAAGCGCGTGCTAATGAGATCATCAAAAATGGTCTCTCTGAGGTTAAATCAGTATCACTGGAGGAGGCACTTGCAAGTGATCTGCTCCAGGAATTTGACTTTATCACTCCTTATGTTCTGGCACTTGAAAGCATCGTTAACATTCAGGCGATCAAAGATGCCAAGCTCAGCATAGGGGTTGATCCGTTGGGTGGTTCCGGCATTGCGGTCTATCAAAAGATCAAAGAGGTTTATGGTCTCAATATGGATATCGTCAATCCCTATGTCGATCCGACCTTCAGTTTTATGAGTTGCGATCATGATGGCAAGATACGCATGGACTGCTCTTCCCCTTATGCTATGGCTTCACTGATATCGCTTAAAGAGAAGTATGACATCGCCTTTGCCAATGACCCTGACTTCGACCGCCATGGTATCGTGACACCCAGTGTAGGCCTAATGAACCCGAACCACTATCTGTCAGTGGCTATCTGGTATCTGTTTTCCCACCGTAAAGAGTGGCGAAGTGATCTTCGCATCGGAAAGACACTTGTGTCAAGTTCTATGATTGACAGAGTTGTCAACTCCTTAGGCAAAGAGGTGTATGAAGTACCTGTCGGGTTCAAATGGTTTGTTGACGGACTCTTTGACGGTACACTTGGATTTGGTGGAGAAGAGAGTGCCGGTGCTTCCTTTTTACGTCAAGACGGAAGTGTCTGGTCCACCGACAAAGACGGTATCATCCTCAACCTCCTTGCCGCCGAGATCAAAGCCATAACCCAAAAAGATCCTGGAGAGATATATCAGGAGTTTGAAAAAGAGTTTGGACAATCCTACTATGCCCGCATCGATGCCCCGGCAACACCGGAACAAAAAGCACTGCTTAAAAACCTCTCTGCCGAGAACATCACTTCAACGACACTGGCAGGTGAGACGATCATCGGAAAATATACCGAAGCCAGCGGTAACGGAGCAAAGATCGGAGGTTTAAAGGTCAGCACTGAAAACGGATGGTTCGCCGCACGTCCATCAGGAACAGAAGATATCTATAAGATCTATGCTGAGAGCTTTATCTCAACGGAACATTTAAAACAGATCCAGGAAGAAGCAAAAGAGATCGTTCTGGCTGCCATAGCATGATCTATGGCCCTTACTCATCCGAAATCTTCCCGGCAGAGATTTGATTAAGAATTTAATCTATTTTATTCATAAGATATAATATAATTATGCATATTATTATACTAAATGATCGATTGTCAAAAAGAAAAGCCAAACTATTTGTGAAGATAGGACGGAAAGCCTACGGGTCTCTTTAGAGAAAGCCGGGTTACCTCATAGGGGTGATCTGGCTTTTTTAGTTTAAATACTGAATAATTCTTTACGAGGTTCGAAAAAATGACAAAGTTATCACAAGAAGAAAATTTATTAATTTTAAAAATGCTTATGAAGGCAATTGCTAAACTTGAAGAAGAAGAGAAAGAATTGACTTTTTTTCAATCTAAACAGAAAAAAAATATAAAGTTTAGAATAGAAGCAATACACCAAATTGGTGACAAATTTGATTCAAAATTAAATATAGATTTCTCTAAATTTTCTGAAATAGAGATAAAAAATATATTGATAATATTAGCAACTTGCTCTAAAAAATACAATAATCAAGAAGATAAAGATAAGTATCTCTCCTTCATGAAAACCGTTAATACCATCAAAACATACCTAGAAGAACCTACACCTCCTGTAATAGAAAAACCTGAACTATCCGGTATAGAAAGAATGCAACATTTAGCAGAAGATATAATCGATGCTATTATTAATACAAATAAGCACATCAGAATAGATGAAAGTTATGAGGATTTCATAAAAGTTTTTGAAGGATTTCCAAGTTTTAAAAAATATAATAAAGCATCGACCCTTGTAATACATAGAGATGATACATCATATAAAATTTACATTGAAAAAGAAGAAAATAGCTTTTCAGCATATTGGAACTATCAACAATAGAATAATATATATAGAAGTGGTACACCCATCAGGATTCGAACCTGAGACCTTCGGTACCGCAAACCGATGCTCTATCCAGCTGAGCTATGAGTGCACAAATGTGTTGAAGAGCGCAATTCTACCCAAATTATCTTTATTTTTCAAGTAAGTTCATAGAACCAAACAATTTTAACGCTTTTTCATTTGAAATAAACGTATGGTTATACGGATGTTCCAGCTCTATGGTTTCAAAGTTTTCCAAGGAAAGTCTCTTTTTCAGTTCTTTTGCATGGGTTCCAAAGAGTATGAGTTTGGGACTCTCTTCTTCTAAAGAAGCCAGAAGACTTTGTATAAACGGTCGCCATGATCTCACATGTTTAGCAGAACTTTTTTTATCTGTAAAGATCAATGCTGTATTGAGAAGCAGGACACCATTTTTTTCAAAATTGACTCTAAGCTCATCTATGGAAGTGATGAGTCTTCCTTTATCGACTCTAGAGATAGCATCCTGTGATAGATCTTCTCTCTCAAGATCACCTCTGGCAAGCAATGCCATTTTTACAAAATTTCGTAAACTTGTAGCACGGTTCACCTCTTTACTCAACCCTATATCAGAAAAAATGCTTTCTACTTTCGCATCTATAAAAGCATATCCCTTCGCACTCTCTTTACGAGGATAAGGATCTTGTCCAAAAAGGATATATTTTACTTTGTGTCGGGGAAGAGTTTTGAACGCATTAAGATACTCTGTTTGTGTAGGAAAATACTCTCTGTCTTGCTCAAGAAAGTCACGATAGGTTCTGTCCAGCTTGTCATACGCCCCGGAGAGTAGCGCTTGCCAACTAGGATGAGGCATTTTTGATCTTGTCAAACTTGATAATAAGTTCTACCCTGCTTATAGGAATACCCAATTTTTCAGAGATACTCTTTCTACTCTCTCCTGCATCAATAAGCTGCATCACCTCGTCGTGTGCTGAAAAGTTTTCTATGACATCTTTCACTGCAACCCGTGATGCCTGAAGATTTGAGATCGTTGTATCTTTTACTTCCATGATCTCTTGCAATGCTCTGTTCTCTGCAGTAAGTTTTTTATTGTCATTGTACAGATAAAAAAGTAAACCTGTCAATAATATAACCAATCCTAAAAGTATATATTCCATTTATGCTACCTCCATGATGATAAAAAGTAAAAAGACAAATCCCAAGTAGCCATTGACCGTAAAAAAGGCTTTGTCAATCTTTGTAAAGTCTTTGTTGACAAGATAGTGTTCATACGTCAACATGGCTGCAGCAAAAAGTACTGCAAGTTGTGCCCAGAGTCCAAGATGTGCAGCAGCTACAAACCAAGCCCAAAACAGTACAGCCAAGAGATGAAACACCCTGGCGATCCACATCGTTTTATTGGCACCAAAACGAGAAGGAATGGAGTGCAGATCATTGGCTTTGTCAAACGCCATATCTTGTAAAGAGTAAAGCAAGTCAAACCCTGCTACCCAGAACATTACACCCATTGCCAGATAGACAGACCAGGCTGTTATCTCACCTGTAACAGCCACTACACCTGCTATAGGAGCCAAACCCAAGCTTAGCCCTAATATGAGGTGTGCCAAGGCAGAGAAGCGTTTAAAGAGTGTATAGGCTCCAAGTACAAGTAAGATGGGGACAGCCAATTGAAATGCCAATGTATTGATAAAGTATGCTACAGCTATAAAAACCAGAGCGTTAAGTATGATAAATAATACCATTTGAGTATTAGATACCCTGCCATCTACAGAGGGTCGTCCTTTTGTTCGAGGATTGAGTATGTCAATATCTTTGTCAAGATAACGGTTGACACCCATGGCAAAGTTTCGGGCACTTATAGCTGCAAGTGTTCCAAGGAACAGTAACTTCCAACCAAACCAACCCGACCCATTCTCTAAATAGGAAGCCACAAGCATGGCTATAAAAATAAATGGCAGAGAAAACACCGAGTGCTTAAACATCACCAATTCAGAGAAGTGGTTTAACTTCTCAATAAAAATATTCTTCTTTAACTCTTCACTCTTCATTTTTAATTTCTCATTTTTAATTTTTAATTTTCTAAGGGTGTGGAATTTTTAATTTACTGTTTAAAGACCAGGCGACAACAAGAGCCAACCCGCCGATCACATAACTACTGCCTATGATATCGTAAGAAAAGAGCAGATAGAGTATCCAAAGCAGTATCGCACCCAGAGGTGTAGGAATACCTACGAAGTATTTGGCAGCTTCCCCTACCTCTACTTCTATGTTGAACTCTATAAGTCGTCTTAGTCCAGAGATAATATAAAAGATAAAGATAAATCCTAAGATCAACTCTTGAAGACCTGAACTCTCTTTTGTAATAGCGTAGTAAAGCAGAAACGACGGCATCACCACAAAGGAGATAAAGTCAGCGTAGCTGTCAACCTGTATACCAAACTCTGTAGAGAGATTATACTTTCTTGCTACTTTACCATCGGCAATATCCAATGCACCGGCGATCCATGCTAAGATAATAGCTGTAAAAAAGTCACCATGAACAATGAAATGTATCGCAATTAAACCTGCTGCAATATTTCCAAAGGTGATAAGATTTGCAATATTAAAACGATTGTTTTTGTCAAAAAGACCCATAGCTTCCCCAATTGAACTCTCTGAATATATTTGCCTTATTTTACCCTCTTAGCACTTAACCCTTAACACTATCTTGTTATCATTACACTATGGGAAACATCAAACAACTGGCTATCATTGGTTCGACTGCATCGGGTAAAACTTCTCTTGCTGTAAAAGTTGCCAAACATATGAATGCCTATATTCTCTCACTTGATTCACTCTCTATCTATAAAGAGATAGATATTGTATCTGCTAAACCAAGTATAGCAGAACAGGAAGGAGTAAAACATTTTGGAATTGACACAATCTATCCTAATGAGGATTTTGATGTAACTACATTTATAGAACTCTATAATGAAGTCTATTCAAAATGTTTAATAGCGTCTAAAAACCTTGTGATCGTTGGTGGCACAGGTTTTTATTTAAAAATGTTAATTGAGGGTGTTAGTGAATTACCGAACATTAGTGAAAAAAGTAAAAAAGAGACACGCAAGAGTGTACTGGATCTTCCAAAAGCATATCATTTACTTCAAACTTTGGATCCTGAATATATGTCACAGATCGAGAGGAACGACACTTATCGTATAGAAAAAGCACTTAATATTTATTTTGAAACCAAAATGATACCTACTGATTATTTTTCTGCCAATCCTCCTATGTCCACTATTAAATCTCATTTACCTATTTACCAAATTGAGTGGGATAGAGAGATATTACGAGAACGCATAGCATTACGTACTAAAATTATGGTTGAAGATGGGCTTATAGATGAGATATGTATGTTGGAACAAAAATATACTCGTAAACCTAAGTGCATGAAAGCCATAGGTATAAAAGAGACATTGGATTATTTAGATGGGATCTATACTAAAAATGAAATGATTGAAAAAATTACTACCAATACTGCTCGACTTGCAAAAAGACAAAAGACGTTTAATAATTCTCAGTTTGATGATGTGGTAAAAGGAAGTGTTGAAGTGTTGGAGAAAATGATCTTATCGTAGCGTAGGCATTCTTGCCCACGACTAACAATTATTCCATTTCGTGGGCAAGAATGCCCACGCTACAGTTTTTAATACCCGCTTGCACTAATCATATAGTACAAGTAAGAGATCAGTGGTTGGATATAGAATATTGCTGCTACGGTAGCAAGTGTTGCCAGACCGATCACTGCCATCAATGGTTTAGAAAGGTTATAGTAGACAGTATCTACATCTTTTACCGGATCCATAAGGAACATATAGACAATAAGTTTCAAGTAATAGTACGCTGCGATAGCAGAGTTAAGTCCCATTACGATCGCCAACCAGATATAACCTGAATTTACTGCTGCCTGCATAACATAGATCTTACCCCAGAATACTGAGAATGGAGGTACACCTGCAAGTGAAAGCATAAAGAGACCCATGATCACAGCACCCACTGGCATGATCTTGATAAACCCTGCAAACTTCTCATACGGGTGGTCATATCTTTCATTAAATCTTCTGTTTTTATGACGAGAGATCCATAGCATTGCAAATGCCCCAAGGTTCGTGAACATAAAGAGTGCATAGTAAAGGAATATTGCTGTTGTTCCTTCTGTTGTATCTAGAGCCAAGGCTGCCATAATGAAACCGGCGTGTGAGATAGACGAGTATGCGAGCATACGTTTCACATCTTCCTGTACCAGTGCCATAATATTTGCTAGTGTCATCGTAAGTACTGCAAGTACTAAAATAACAATTCTTACCCACTCAACACCAAGGTCAATATACATACCAAATATTCTGATAGAAACAACAAATGCTGCTATTTTTGGTACTACTGACATATATCCTGCCAATGGAGCCGATGCACCTTCATAGACATCCGGTGCCCATGTATGGAACGGGAAGAGTGAAAGTTTAAATGAGAATGCTACAAGTAAAAGTACTGATGAACCAAAGATAGCGATCATCAATCCTGTTTCATTCATACGTGTAGCAAGTACTTCAGCCACCTTGTAAAGTTCTACAGATCCTGTAAGTGCATAAAGCACTGCTGATCCCATCGCAAAGAATGCTGCTGCAAGCGCACCCATTGTAAAGTATTTTACTGCTGCCTCATAAGAGTTAGCTCTGTTGTGAAGCGCGATCAGTGTATAGAGTGAAAGTGATGCTGTCTCAAGCCCTACAAAGATAAGGATGAGGTTATCACTGGCTACCATAAACTGGAATCCTGCAATCATAAATAAGAAGAGTGCAAAGAACTCAGGGTATGAGTACTCATGAAATCGTTTTGATGTGAGTGCAAGTGGGATAAAGATAATAGATCCCACAATGATCATCAACTGTGAAATGATAGAAATACCATCGATAAGCATAACATCAAAGAATCCACGTTCATTTACATTGAGTCCCAATGTAGCACCAAAATCAACTACAAGTATCAAAATAGTCAACATAACATAAAGTGATTTATGTAATTTATCATTGATCAAGTCAAGAACCAAAATAATCAATCCACCAGCAATAGCAATAAGCATAGGTGCAAGTGTGATAAGATTTAAGCTCTCTATACTTACATTAATAGGTTGTAACATTAGGCACCTCCTTCAGTTGATTTGGCTACTTTTATCATATCTTTAGCCTCTTTTGTAATCGCTTTTTCATCCATAAAGACCAACATTGCTTTTACAGAGTTGTCTATAGGTTCTAAGACCGGTTTAGGATATATCCCTAACCAAATAACGATCACTACCAATGGTACCAATGACCATGTCTCTCTTGAATCAAGATCTTTTAGTGTTTTATTTGCTTCATTCGTAATAGGACCAAAGAAACTCTTTTTATACACTGCAAGCATATAGATCGCACCAATAATAATAGACGTACCTGCTAAGATAGTCATGATCGGTGATACCTGATAGAAACCAAGTAATACAAGGAACTCTCCAACAAAACCGATCGTCAATGGCAATCCGACTGATGCCATGAGCATAATCCCGAAGATAACCGCATACTTAGGCATCACAGAAGCCAATCCGCCAAACTCACTCATAAGCTTTGTGTGTCTTCTGTCATAGATAACACCTACAAGCATGAACAGCGCCCCTGATACAATACCGTGTGAAAGCATTTGGAAAACAGACCCACTGATACCTTCTGCATTCATTGCAAAAATACCAAGCATAATGATACCCATGTGTGAAACAGATGAGTAAGCAATTACTTGCTTGATATCTTTTTGCGCATAGGCTACCATTGCTGTATAGATGATCATAATGATAGAGATCACAGCAATCGGCGTGATCATCATCACTGATGCATCAGGGAACATAGGAAGCGAGAATCTTACAAATCCGTAGGTACCCATTTTAAGGAGTACTGCTGCAAGTATCACCGAACCGATAGTTGGTGCCTGCCCATGGGCATAAGGCAACCATGTATGGAATGGAAACATCGGTACTTTGATCGCAAACCCAAAGAAGAATGCGGCAAAGAGCCAAAGTTGATAATCAACCGGCAGTACCAATGCATACCAATCTGTAATTGCAAAACTCCACACACCTGTAAGGTTATGGTATATATATGCCACAAATAACATACCTACTAACATGATAAGTGATCCTGTAAATGTATAGAGGAAAAACTTAACAGAGGCATAGATTCTAAGAGGTCCACCCCAGGCACCGATGATATAAAGCATCGGAACCAGTGAAAGCTCCCAGAAAAGGTAGAAGATGATCGCATCAAGGGCAACAAAGACACCTATCATCGTCATCTCCAAGAAAAGAAGTGTGATGATCATGTTCTTGATGTTTTTTGTCGTACTCATACTCATCATACCGATCAATGTCATCAGTGCTGCCATTACAATAATGAACAATGAAATACCATCAACACCCAAGTAATAACTTACACCAAAGTCAGGGATCAAAGGAATCATCTCTACAAACTGCATTCCTGCATTTGCAGAGTCAAAACTGAACCATAACCATATAGAGAGGAAGAACTCTATGGCAGCTACTGTGATACCATATGTTCTAGCACTCTCTTTGTCTACAACAAACCCTAACAATCCTGCGATCGCCGGGAAAAATACTAATACACTTAAAATATTATCCATCTATCTACTCCTTAACCTAGCATCGCTGAGATAGCTGCAACTACTAAGAGCAACACTGCACCGACAGCCATCCAATTTAGATAGTTTGAAAGGTTACCTGTTTGCATCTTTCTAGAGCCATCACCACTTTTGTAGAGGAATTTAGCAATGCCGTCTACGGTTGCATCTACTATTTTCATGTCTACAGTTGTCCATAGTTTTTCTGAGATCATTGCATACGGTTTCGTAATAAATTCTTCATAGAACTGTGGAATATAATATTGATTTGCAAGAAGCTTATAGATAAAGCTGTTTTCAAGCTCTTCATCTCTTTTAAGCCCATTTGCATATTTTTTGTATGCCAACCATATACCACCAATTGCAAATACAAGTACTACAGCTGTAAGTACCCAGATAAGGTGATGTGTATGTTCACTCATCACGTAGTCCGGTAAAAGTTTTGTTACAAACGTTTGAAAACCACCCATGAAGAAACCAGCGATCACTGCCAAGAGTGCAAGTGGTGACATCGCGATCAGTACAAATTTGTACATCTCATGAGGATGCAGTGTCGATTCATCATATCTTGCTTTACCATGGAAGGTAAGGAATACTTGTCTAAAGCTATAGAATGCTGTCATACCGGCAGTCAATACCAAGATAGCCCACAATACATAGGTGCCTTCGTTAAATGCTGTTTCAATGATCGCATCTTTTGAGAAGAACCCTGCAAATACAGGAATACCTGCAAGTGCCAGTGATGCAACACCCATATAAATGTATGTCCAGTTCATTGCTTTTTTGAGTCCACCCATCTTAAAGATGTCAAGTTCATCATGCATTGCGTGCATAACGTTACCTGCACCCAAGAAGAGAAGCGCTTTAAAGAATGCGTGTGCTGCAAGGTGGAAAAGTGCGATCCAGTATGCACCAAGTCCGGCAGCGGCAAACATATATCCTAACTGAGAAAGTGTAGAGAACGCAATGATTCTCTTCAAGTCTCTGTTAACCAAGGCCATAGATGCTGCGAAGAATGCTACGAATGTACCAAGTGCTGCAATGAAGAAACTTACTTCAGGTGTCTCAGAGAAAATCGGATTTGCTCTAATAACCAGGAATACCCCTGCTGTTACCATCGTTGCTGCGTGGATCAATGCAGAAACCGGTGTAGGTCCCTCCATTGCATCTGTAAGCCATGTGTGGAGTGGGAACTGAGCTGATTTACCCATTGCACCAATAAAGAGTGCTAATGCAGCTGCATTAAGAACAGATCCACTTAAGTCAGGCACTGCAGCAAAGACTACATCATATTGGAGTGAACCAACATTCCAGTAAATAATGAAGAGTCCCACTAACATTCCAAGGTCAGCGATACGGTTTACGATAAACGCTTCGTTTGCTGCCCATGATGGAGAGATAGAAGGATTTTCTTCTCTTGTAACATCTGCTTTATGATACCAAAAACCGATAAGTAACCAAGAACAGACACCAACCCCTTCCCAACCGATAAAGAGTCCGGCAAAGTTATCACTCATGACCAAGATCATCATAGAGAAGACGAAAGCTGAAAGGTAAGAGAAGAATCTATTGAAACTCTTATCATGATCCATATACCCTATAGAGTAGATATGAACCACTGTGGATACCAAAGTTACCACAGTCATCATCGTTACCGAAACCTGATCTACAAGGAAACCAAATGGAATCGTCAAATCACCTGCAGAGATCCACTCCATCATTGTGACATGAATCGTTGCCCCTGTTGTGTGAACATAAAATGCCAATGTTGCTGAAGCAGCAAAAGAGATAAAGAGAAGCGTAGAAGCTATGATCCCTACCCATGTCTGTCTTGGGCTCATACCAAAAAGAGCTGCGAACATTGAACTTGCAAATGGAGCAAAAAGTGCTATATATACTAAATTTTCCATCATTACCCCTTCATACTTGCAAGATCGTCAAGATCAAGAGTACCATGTTTTTTATAGAGTACAATCAAAATACCAAGTCCAACTGCCACTTCACTCGCTGCAATAGCGATAATAAAGAATGCAAACATTTGACCTGTTAAATCATTATAATAGTGTGAGATCGCTGCAAATGCAATATTGACTGCATTAAGCATAACCTCTGTTGCGAAGAAAAGCATTAAAAGATTTCTTCTTCTCAGTACACCTACTAATCCTATAGAGAATATAAGTGCTGAGACGATAAGGTAGTGAGAAAGACCTATCATTTTTCATCCTTTTGTGTCAAGATTTCATCATCTGCACTCATATCTTCAGTGAGACTCTGATCCATTTTTTTACCAGCAAGGATGATCCCTGCTATCATTGCAACAAGTAACATGAGTGCTGCTACTTCAAACGGTACAAGATACTTTGTAAAAAGTACGATACCCACATCTTGTGCATTTCCTACACCTTCATGCATAGGGTAAAGTGCCTGGATCGCATCAGAGTGAATCGGTGCTGCAAACATCAGTACCAATACCAATGCACTCAAACCACCAAGTAAAAATACCAATGCCGAATTGGTATTTTTCTCTTTGATATCTCTTGTTGCATCAAAGAACATCATTGCAAATGAATAGAGAGCCATAATAGCTCCTACATATGCAACCAGCTGCACAACACCCAGGAAATCTGCTCCCAAGATGAAAAAGAAGCCTGAGATCAAAACCATCCCTGCTGCAAGTGATGTCATGGCATAAAGTACATTCTTACTCATGACTGTCACAAGAAAAAGACCTATTGTTAAAACCGAAAATAGATAAAAAGCTACTATTTCATACATATCTATTCCTCCTAATACGCTAGTGGCGTTTTTTTAATATTTTCATCAGCATTTGGAGACACTGCACCAAACCCATCATACTCTTGTTGTAAGTTAAGCTGATCAATAGGCGTTAACATATCTTCAAAAAGTGAGAAACTTGCTCTCTGCTCAGATGCTGTCTCATATCTTGGTCCATGCACGATCGCAAGTTCCGGACATACTTCTGCACAATATCCACAGAAGATACAACGTCCGAAGTTGATCGTATATTCACTTACCTCTTTACGTTGATTCTCATCATATCGTGTATCCATAGTGATACAGTTAGAGATACATATCTTTTCGCAAAGTCCGCATCCGATACATCTGTAATGACCACTTTCAAGTAATCTAAGCATATCATGAATGGCTCTATATCTTGGAGATATAGGCATTTTTTCAAACGGATACTTTACTGTGTGCATCTGATCAAGGAACAGTGCATTGATCATTTCTCTAAGCGTAACCCAAAGACCTACAAAAAGCTCACCTTTAAAGGTTCTTTTTGTTACCTGCATAAACTGATCCCAACCATTTGCAGGTTTTTCACCTACATCTAGTTTTGTGTAGTTTTGTGTTCCAACATTTCTGTTTTTAAATTGTTCTAAACCCATATTTTCTCCTTATACCATTATCACAATACCGGTAATCACGATATTAATCATCGCAATTGGCATTAAGACTTTCCAACAGAGCCACATCAATTGATCCGGTCTGATATGCGGCCAAGATGCTCTTACCCATAACATTAAGAAGAAGAAGAATGCAACTTTCAAGATGATAGTTAACCAACCTATTCCTTCTGCACTGTATCCACCCAAGAAAACAACCGCTGCAATAATAGAGACTGTGATCATGTTGGCATACTCACCGATGAAGAACATACCCCATCTCATACCGGAATACTCTGTAGCATATCCGGAAACAACCTCTGCTTCATGCTCAAGAAGATCAAACGGTGTTCTGTTCGTCTCCGCAAATCCTGCAATAAGGAAAAGTACAAACGCTACAGGCTGTTGCCAGATAAGCCATGAACCAATACCGCCTTGCTGATAATCATTAAAATCAACAAATGAAAGTGAACCGACAAGCATAATAGGTGCCAAGATAGAGAGTCCGGTAACTACTTCATAACTCAAGAACTGTACTGCTGTTCTTGCCGCACCGATGATACCCCATTTATTGGCTTGTGACATACCTGCCAAAAGAGGACCATAAAGTCCGGCTGCCATCATACCAAGTACAAAAAGAATACCGATATTAAGCTCTGCTGCAATAGAAGGAACAAATGTTCCACCCAATAACGGAATCCAACTTGGAATAGTAAAGTCCGGGAAAACAGGTACTGCCGCTAATGCAATAAATGCTGTTGCTGCAGTAATGATCGGCGCTACCATAAAGATAAGTTTATTCGCATTTTGTGGGACAATATCCTCTTTAGTAAAGAGTTTGATCCCGTCTGCTGCAAGTTGCAGCAATCCATAAGGTCCTACGTGCATAGGTCCTAACCTTCTTTGCATGAATGCAAGTACTTTTCTTTCGATAAATGTACCAAATCCAGCAATAGCAGAAATAACTGCCAAGATAATGATGGCTTTAATAAGCACACCTAGCCATGTGACATGTGGTAAAGTTTCTATTGCATGTCCTGCGAGTGTTGTTTCCATATTACACCTTTCTCATTGTTACTGTTTTATATCTGGACTCACCAAAGAGAGCATATACATTTTGAGCACTCTTGAAGTCTGAAAGTTTTGTGATACCACCTTCGATCTTATCATCAGCGATAACATCTACAATGATACTTCCATTCTCAAATACCACTTCAACCTTTTCACCTAGCTCCTCAGCTTTTGCTGTACTTGCATAGAGTGCAAATGGTTCAAATATCTCATGTGCTTTATCTGTAAAGTCATTGAATTGTCTTCCTGGATTACATCTGTAAACGATCTCGCCTTCAAGTGCTGATGCTTCATCGAACTTTTCAACCGTAGGCATCTTCACTGTTCTGTTAGAGGTTTTCAGAAGATAGCCACGGTTCTCTGTACCATCATTGTTGTATCCGTTTGCCAAACTGTCAAATGCAAGAGCCTGATATCCTTTTGACGTTGGAAGTTTTGCTGTCCAATGGATAGTCTCTCTTTGTCCCTCTATCAAAGCAGAGACAATATCATTCAGCTCATATCCACCATACTCTAAAGCAGCATTGGTAGGTACAACTCTTTTTGACATATTGGTCAATGTACCCTCTTGTTGGTTCATTGCCGGCATATCAAGATCACCGTCTCCAAGTGCTGAGAGTCTGAAGTCACCGTTTTCGTTGTATCCGACAGTGTATCCCTCTGCTGCATCATCCAGATCACAGATAAGTGCTACACCCAGTGCATTTGACTTAGGCGGGGTCATCACTACATCAATATCTGATGTTTGTTCAACCAAAGCGATAAGCTTTGCAAGGTTCTCTGCTTTGTCATGATAATAGAAATCTTCACCGATCATCATTGAGAAAGACTCTTTTTTCTTCATCATTTTTTCAAAAGTAGCTGCAAATGTCTCAGAGTTACCACCCAAAAGATCCACTAAACCATTACGCTCAACTGTGATCTCTTTATCTACCATTTCAGGTACTTTTTTAGTCACTTCTTTCTCTTCACCCGTCTCTTCATCTATTACCATCTCCGTGACATCTTTCATCACTTTCTCTTTAATGGTCTTCGTCTCCGAGCTTTTAAAGCTTGCAATATACTCTTTTACATCATCAGGAAGTTGCTCTTTATCTGAAAATAGATCCAATACAAGATACAACGCTGCCTCTTCAAGTCCAGGTTTATGCGTGAAACACTCTACACTTTTACCAAATGTCGGGACCAGTGTATCTCCTACCGGGTGGAAGTAAAATCCTGCACCTTTATTCATTTTCTGAACATTATTGAATGCATACTTAAGACCCGGACTGTCATTTCTAAGTGCCGTACCCATAGCGATAACAAAATCACTTTTTTTCATCAGTGCATCTGCATCAGTTCCGTAAAATCTATTACCTGAAGCTTTTTGATAATATCCCAGGAATTTTTGAAAGGCTCTTACTTCCGGATTATAAAGTTTCACACCCATATTCTCTTTAAGACTTTGAAGCATCAATGCTTCTTCATTGGTGATCACAGAGTTAAAACGGATCGTTTGGGCTTTCTTAAATGCTTCTACTGCCTTATCGAAGGCTTGCTCATCTTTTGTCACATCTCTGTTTTCAAAGTCATAGGCAAAACGTGCAGCACCGTCAAGGGAAACATAGTTCCACTCGTTTGTTACACGGAAGATCTTGTCAGACCTGTCTTCGATAGATGCCGGTTTCACATCATAATAGATCTGGAATCCGTCAGATGAGTGCGCAGATACTGCAGGGATTCTTGTAAGATCCCAAGCATTTGAACTGTAAACAAAATCTCTACTTGCCAATGCACCTACAGGACACACGGCTATACACTCACCACAGTCTGAACAATCAGTGAATTCTGTACCATTACTCGGAGCGATCACAGACTTTTGAAGTTTGTTCCACATCGCATAGGCATCTTTAGGCATACTCTCTTTGTAGCCTTTATCGAGTGCTTCACCGCCTCTTTTGGCTGTAGTGATCGCTGCATCACCTATCATGTCTTTACAGACAGTGGTACAACGTTCACATACGATACAGAGTCCTGCATCATAGTGTAGCACTGATGACCAGTCTGTTGTTTCTCTTTTGGTGTCCTGGATCATGTAGGATTGAGAATCTACACCTAACTCAAGTGTATAGTTCTGCAGTTCACACTCACCACTTTTGTCACACACACCACACTGAAGCGGGTGATTGACATCATACACTTCCATGATGGCACGACGCTCTTCAAGAATATTTGGCGTGTCAACTGTGACTTCCATACCCTCTTTTACTTTTGCATTACATGCATATACCTGTTTACCATCCGCTTCTACAAGACAGATACGACACGCCAGTGTTGGCGAACATCTTGTCAAGTAACAAATAGCCGGAATAAAAACATCATTGGCACGTGCTGCATTAAGGATGTATTCACCCTCTTTAACTGCAAATTCTTTACCATCAATCTTTATATTGACTGTACTCATATTATTTCCCTGCCCTTTCAAAATCTAACCTGCTAAACCTATAAGAAGATAACAAAGCAGCATTTAATCCCATATCAAAAGTAGGGTTAAGTGCTATTGTTCCTTTCATAGATCTGTCAAGCTTAAATATACGATCAAAATTTACTCCGTCGATAGAGTAAGAGATACTCTCACCATCCTGAAGTTTTGTTGCTGTTGCAAACTGTTGTGAACCTAGCAAAAACGCTTCGGTTTCCAAAGCTTTACACTTCGCTGTGAATGCTGAAAACTGTTCTGTCGGATCACAATTATAAATAACTGCACCGTCAAAACCAGCTAGTTCAGAAACCTCTTCGAGTGTTCTGCTTACAGAGGTTTTCATACTCTTTAAAAGGTATCCTCTATGTTCATTGCCTACAGAGTCAAAGTAGTCTGGTAAACTGTCAAACTCTTGTGCTCCAAACCCTTTTTCTACAGGCAGTGCTTTTGTATAGTCTATCGTATACTCTTCGTCTAAGCCTAAAGCATTTGCGATATCGTTCAACACATATCCGCCATAGGGCAATGCCACATTCATAGGTACTACACGCTTATCATTGGTTGTGAGTGTTCCCTCTTGCTGATTCATAGCCGGCATATCAAGATCACCATCTCCAAGTGCAGAGAGCGTAAAGTCAGCCGGTACATTGTATCCAACTGTTTTTCCCTCTGCTTCATCATCAAGATCACAAACAAGTGAAATACCCATTGCATTTCCTGCCGGAGGTACACAAACAACATTAAATCCTGCATACTCTTCAAGCAGTGCAAGAAGTTTAGCGATCTGTGCTGCTTTTGGATGCGTATAGAGGTCAGAACCTGCTACCAAAGAGAATCCTGATTTTTTGATCAGTGATTTTGCCAGAAAAGCAAGCTCCTCCTCACCTATATTACTCTCTGCACTCAAGTTACCGATATCAAGATCATCCAAGAATGCCCGTATCGCTTTAGGTACTTCTACATCTTTAAGCAGTGTTTCAACCAAAAGTGCTGCGACACCCTCTTCGCTTCCTGCTTCATACTTGATGAATTGGGTTACGATATTCTTCATCTCGGTATCTTCCAACGGATGCATATAGGCAACTCTTGCTCTATGCCATTTACTTGCCATATTAATATGGTATTTTACCGTTGGACTGTCATCATTGATCTTCGTTCCCAATACGATAACAGCTCTTGACTCAGAGATACCTTTCAACGTACCGCCATAAAGGCTTTTGCCTGTTATGGAACTGTACGCTTGCATGAACTTCTGATAGCTTCTTGCTTCATGGGAAATAAGCTTATAGCCTTTTTCCTCTTTAAGCTTTTGGAGGATCAGTGCTTCTTCGTTAGACGTTTGAGTGCTGAAAAGTATACTTTGTGCATTTTCAAATGCTTCTACTGCAGCAGAGAATGCTTTTGCATCTTTACTTACATTTTCATTCGCATAATCAAAACCGTATCTTCCTGCACCACAAAGATTTGAGAATTCAAAAGCATTGGTCATACGGTAAATTCTCTCATTTTTCACTTCATAGGTCATTTGACAGCCACCGCCGCAATGAGGGCAGGCAGATGGTATCTTTTCAAGTTCCCATGCATTGGTCGTATATTTAAAGTTCGTATCGACCAGTGCACCTACAGGACAAACTGCTGCTGCTTCACCTAAAGAAGCATAGTTCTTCTCTTTTTTTACATTCACGATCGTCGATGAGTATCCACCAAACTTAAGTTGCAGTGCTTCATCCCCTGTGATCTCTGTAGAAACTCTTACACACTTTTCACACATAATGCACAGTGCAGGGTCATACGAGACATGTCCCCAATTCTCTACCGGTCTGTGCTGATCACGTGCAGTAAAGGCTTGCTCTTCAAGACCAAACTCCATTGTTTTGTTTTGAAGGTCACACTCACCACTTTTATCACATACACCACACTCTAAAGGGTGGTTTACATTGTAAAGTTTCATGATGTTCTGGCGCTCTTGATTGAGTTCATCATTTTGTGTGTTTATCACTGCACCATCAGTGGCTTTCTCCTGGCATGAGAGGATCATCCCATCTACACCTTCAACGTCTACGATACACATACGACAAGATGCAATAGGCTGCACTTTTGTAAGGTAACACATCGTTGGAATGTAAATATCATTCTCTCTTGCAATATCTAAAATGGTCTTTCCAAAGGTACTTTCACATACTTTACCATCGATGGTAACAGTAATAGCTTTCCCTTTATTGATTGAATTATGTATACTCATCTTACACCGCCACCATGGAAATATAGTAACAACGCATACAACGTTCAGCTTCAGCCATAGCTTCTTCACCTGTGAAGCCTAGGTTCACTTCTTTGTTGTTCGTTTTACGCTCTTCTACACCAAGTTTTTCACTCTCAGCTCTTGGGAGTCCAGGCATCCAACCGGTGATCTTCTCTTTTTTGTCATAGACTCTGAGTCTGTTCAAATGGTCTTCCATGATCTCATCATCTGTGCGTGTACATTTACCATCATAGATATAACGGCTAATTACTGAAGCAGCTCTTCTTGCCTGACCTACTGCATTTACAATGGTCATAGGTCCATACTCGCAGTCACCCGCAGCAAAAAGCCCAGGACGTGTTGTCATGAAGTCTTTACCATTGGTTAGGATACTGTTCCATGATGTCATCTCAAGATTCCACTCTTCAGGAAGAATTTGCAGGTCAAGAGCCTGTGAAACAGCAGGGATAAGATAGTCACAATCCAGCTCAAAATCTCCATCTTCTATTTTCACTAATTGTGCTCTACCACCATCCGGATCCGGTACAAGTTCAAAACGATTGACTTTAAGACCAGTGATATTCTTCTCATCATCATAGATCTCTTCAATGGCAGAGTGAAAGATAAACTCCACACCCTCTTCAACAGCTTCATGATACTCTTCATAAGTCGTGTTACGGATGATCGTCTTTTCATCACGACGATAAAGCATTACTACTTTTTTAGCACCTTCACGAATAGAACATCTTACAACATCCATAGAGGTAAATCCACCACCGACACAAACAACGGTTTTGCCATCAAGCTCATTTGATGCAGGTGAACCGATGTCATATTTGTGCCACAAGTTTACCTTGTCAAGCATCTCTATAGCACCCCAGTAACCACCCATTTTAGTGTTTTCATTTGCCGCACGTACTTTCTTAGAGAGTCTAGCACCAAATCCTAACAGTGTCGCATCATATTCAGCTTCGATCTCTTTAAGTTTCTCAGCATCTACTCTACAGTTATTGGTAATACTTACTGCTTCCAGCTCAAGAACAAGATCAATATCTTTTTGATATTTACCAATAGGCATACGATATTCAGGTACACCCACAGCAACTTCACCGCCATTCACAGGTAACTCCTCAAAGATATGTGATTGGATACCCTCAAGTGCCAAATAATATGCAGCAGTGAGTCCCGCAGGTCCTGCACCGATGATCGCTACTTTTTTACCATCATTTCTCAATGGTTTAGGCTCTACCGGGTGTAACCAAGGAAGCTCATGATCGGTTTCATAATCAGCACCTAAACGCTTAAGTTCCATGATAGAGATGGGCTCATCAAGGTTCATACGACGACAGGCATCTTCACACGGGTGAGGACAGACACGGCCACAAGTATGCGCAAGTGGCATCGTCTGTCTTGTTGCCGCCAATGACTCTGTAAAGACCATATCTCTTACACCCTCGATATATGCAGGGATGTCTACGTGTGCCGGACACATATCTGTACATGGTGCTGTAACTTTAGCAATATAGTTAGTATCACCTGCATAATGTTTCGAAGGTACTTGAGCATCTATACATCTGTCAAACTGATCTTTATAATGCTCCATAAGATCCAAAATAGGTTTAGGTACAGTCTTTCCGATCTCACACTTAGAAGTCGTCATCATTGTCTTAGAGATCTCTTTTAAGTGAGCTGTATCGTCATGCGTACCTTCACCACGTGCTATTTTGTCAAGTAAATCATAAAGAATTCTACCACCCCATCTACCTGGAGCACAACGTCCACATGCTTCAGAGTACTCCTGGTACTGTGCCGCATATTGTGAAGCTAACTCAACAGCATCTATATCTTCATCGAAAATGGCAACACCATCCCAACCGATAAATGCTTTAGAGTTCTTGTCTCCATGATAGGTTTCAGGCAGTTTAAATCCTGATTCACTCAACTCATCAGACGATTTACCGCGATTATCGATAAATTCATCCCTCCAAGTTGAGAATATAATACCTGACATTATTTAGCCTTTGGCTTTCTGGGAGCACGTTTTGTTGTTGCTCTTTTTACTGGCGTTTTCTTTGCTGGTGCTGTTTTTGCAGGAGCTTCTTTAGCTTTTGCTTCAGCAGCAGCTTTTTCTGCTTCCTCTTTAGCCTTTGCTTCCGCTGCTACTTTTTCAGCTTCTGCTTTTTCTGCCTCAGCTTTTGCTTTTGCTTCTGCTTCTTCCTTGGCTTTCGCTTCAGATTCAGCTTTCTCAGCTTCTTCTTTTGCTTTTGCCTCTGCAGCTTCTTTTTCTGCATCCTCTTTTGCTTTCGCTTCAGCAGCAACTCTGTCTAGTTCAGCTTTTTCTTCAGCTGCGATTCTATCTGCTTCTGCTTTTTCTTCAGCCGCAACTCTTGCAGCTTCTATTTTCTCTGCTCTTTCTTTTTGTGTTGCTTCATCTACTTTTTTTACAACAATGGTCCAATCTACTTCATTGAACTTCAGTGAGTTCATCAAGTCATGTCCCGTTGCTCGTACTACATCCGCAGATTTTTGAATAGAAGAGAAATCTCCCACTTCAAAAAGGAAGATCCCTACTTCATCAACTTTGATACCTTTATCGATAAGTTCGACCATTCTGTCATAAAAATCATCTTTTAAATGTCTTAAATCATATCTTTGCATA
>JAYEOF010000145.1:0-1759 GCA_034722695.1 Campylobacterota bacterium | reverse complement strand
ATGGATTTAAACATATCGTCTCTGATAACTGGAAAGTAGATATGGTAGTCACCTTTAACATTAGATCTTTGAAAAATTATTTTGACCTGAGAGACTCCGGCGCAGCATGGTTCCAGATACAGTGGCTTGCCCAGGCGATGAAAGAGGTCACTCCTGAAAAATATTTGAAACTTATAGACAAAAAGTACAGATAAAACAATGATAAATTAACAAATTATTAACAAATTATTAATTTTTTGTTAAAAACCCTTGACATTCATTAATATTTCATGTTATACTGCAATTATCTTAAACAAACAAGGAAATAATATGAAAAAGTTTAACCTTTCATTAGTAGCAGTTTTAGCAATGAGTACATTCGCAGTAGCGGGTGGAGATATCGCTCCAGTAGAAGAGCCGGTAGTAGTAGTACCAGAAGTAATCGAAGAATCAACAGGTGGTTTCTATCTTGGTGCAGCTTATGGTCTTTTAAGTGCAGATACTGAAGAAACTTTCCCTGGTGGAAACTTGACTTATGATACACGATCTGATGACTTTTCTCAGTTTATGCTTCAAGCAGGTTATAAATTCAACGACTATGTAGCTGTTGAAGGTAGATACTGGATCGGTATGGATGACAACTCTTGGGACAATCTAGTGCATGGTAATGTAACAGCTGAGATCGATACATGGGGAATCTATGTAAAACCAATGTACCCGGTAACTGAAAACTTTGATATTTATGCACTTCTTGGTTATGCAGATGCTGACTATTCAATTTCTGGTTCTGGTTATACATATGATGCTCCTGCATTTGACGGATTCTCTTGGGGTATCGGTGCAGATTACTCTTTCACAGAGAGCATTGCTATATTCGTAGACTATGTAGCATTGTATGATGACACATATGTTAACACTGCTGGTAACAACGTAGATGTTACTATCGACACTTGGAACTTTGGTGTAACTTACCAGTTCTAAGAACCTTTTCTGCTAAGCCTTTGGGCTTGGTGGAACCTTTTTAATTCTCCTATTTTTTAACCCTTCTCTTTTTTACCTTATTTCATTATAATACCCCTTTACAAAACTTTTAATATTTTGGAGTATTTTTTGCGTTTTTTATCACTTTTATTATTTTTGCTTTTTATGCAAAACCCTCTACAGGCACAGGCACTTTCCATAGAAAATATTTCTGCAAACATACAGAACTCACTGCATACGCATATTAAAGGGCAAAACAAAGCCATCGTACAAAATCTTTATGCTCAAACAGGCAACAGACCTATATGGATAGGGAAACAGAATGAAAAGAAGATGAGTCGGCTTGTGCGGGCATTGAATGATCCTCTTTTTAACTATAAGAACAAATCTTTTGACCAAAAGTCCATCAAACGCCTCTTTTTTCTTCTTGACCATGGTGAAGTAAGTGCTGCCAAACAAGCTGCCGTCTATGCAAGACTTGACCTTATGCTCAGCAACTCTTATGTACGTCTGGTACGCTTCATCGTGCAGGGTGATGTAGATTGGAAACTGGTACAAAAAAAGTTTAAAGCACTTAAAGAGAGTGATGATGTGAAAGTAAATTGGGAAATGTCATTCAAATCATTTCCAGATCAGAAACAACTCAACTCTGCAGCTGTCAATGGAAATATATACGCCTATTTAAGTTCACTGCTTCCTATGGAAGAACGCTATAGAAAACTGGTAACACTGCTTAAAAACTATCGTGTGATGGATAAATTTCCAAAGATAAAATATAGTAACACACCATTAAAACTAG
>JAYEOF010000144.1:0-1761 GCA_034722695.1 Campylobacterota bacterium | reverse complement strand
GAGTACATTTCATGGAGCATCGGTACTTTCTCTTTACCTACCAATGGAGCAAAACGCTCAAACCATACCAAAAAGGGAACGATCTTATAGAGATGTCCTGTGATAAAAGAGGAGATAAACCCTAAAAGCAAGAACCATACTGAAGTATGAAGCATGCTCTCTATATCTGTTACAAAATAGAGCAGTCCCAAGACAATAGAGAGTATCAATGAAACAAAAGCAAAGATTATTGACTTTGCCCAAACATCCAACTCTTTTCTTACGGTGAGTTTAGCGATGATATAGATCTGCCACATATAGAAAAATATACCTATCGTATTGATCGCATAACCTATCATCATCAGCCATTCCTCACCAATAAGCGCTCCTATAAAAACAACACCTACACCTGTGATGACCAGTTTAAATGCCATATTGATCGCTTTCTCATCAAAGCCGTGTGCCAGGGAGAACATTGGTATAAGGATCAAAGACAATCCTATAATAGTCAATACTACATACCCGCCAAGGACTGCATAAACGTGTGCTTTTAACATAAGTGACACATTGATACCCAGATCACCGCTTAAACCTAAAGCGATCGCAAAACCCGTAAGAATACCAAGCAGCAAATATCCATTACTCCATGCAACGGTATCTACGGTTAGTGTTCTGATCTCTGTTTTTTTAAGGGTAGCAATATTTTCAAATGCAAAGATAAGCATAGCTACAAGCACCAACAAACCTCCATAAGGAAGTAATCCGGGCATGAACCAAAACCCAAAGACCATGATTACCGCCCCAAAACCCAAAAGAGGCAAGATGACATAATAAACATCCACCACCACATGCCCTACTTCAAGTACAACAGGTACAAGCTGAGCCATAGCACCAAAGATGATCATCATCACGAAACCCAGTAAAAAGAGGTGTACCCACCCTGCAACATCCATCTGCTGATAGCTGAATGTAGGTTCAAAAAACAACAGTGCCATCATAGAAAGTAGGTAAAAGATCACCCCATATTTAAAGAATGGGGCAATAAGGCTAAGAGGTGGTGCGAAATCTCTAGAGATAGGAGTCATTGGTCATTATCCACAAGTGTTATCAGCTAGATTTGCTTTTTCGCTCTCTCCTAATTTATAAGAGAAAGTAAGTTTAACACGTCCATCTTCTAATTTTTCTTCAGAAATATCATAATTCTCACTGATCTTAGCAATTAAACCACCGGGGCTTTTATGATTGATCATCACCACTTTTTTATTTGGAGCATCCAATAGTTTTAACCCTGCCATCGCATTTACCATAGGATCCGGTGGTCCACACTTTGAAGTATCAAATTCAAAAACTTGATCTTCTCCCAGTGTATAGGTAAAAAATGGAACATTTGCCCCTTCAACTTCTATAGCTTCTTTAAATATTTCAGACATCTTTTTCTCCTCATTTTGATTTCCATTATTATAATGACTTATCTTTGACATAAACTTGACTTATATCAATATTATGTCAAATATTGTCAAAACCTCATTTACGATTTAAAATGTTTCTTGAAATATTCCTCTACCAACCCATCAAAATACTTCATTCTCTCTTTCCCTTTGGGTATCTCAGAGCGCATGGCTTTCATTTTTTGTAAAAATTCACCCACAGAGTCCGGAATGATCTTTTCAAAATGACGACGTATCTGCTTTGCAAATGCCGGAGAAGCTCCCCCTGTAGAAAAGGCGATGGTCAAATCTCCCTTTTGAACATAAGAAGGGAAGATAAAGTCACAATAGTCAG
>JAYEOF010000143.1:0-1799 GCA_034722695.1 Campylobacterota bacterium | reverse complement strand
CCCAAATCACGAAATAGAAAAATAAGCTAACAAGAGGAAGTACCGTATAATACAGTAAAAGAAGAACGAAAGAGTCACTTTTTGTTATCACCCATCAGGTGACACTTTCGTCCAAGGATAAAAGTATGGCACAAACTGTATTAAACTTTTCCATAGCATCCACAGATGAGAGACTAACATCAAGATCAGGTGAGATTGTTTTTGGAGAATATCTTAAAGCCATTGGTTTGGATAAACTCTGTAACCTATACCTTCCTCAGCCTGGTAGTAACCGTGGCTACAATCCCCTTAACTTTATCCAACCCTTGCTTTTGATGTTACACAGTGGTGGACGTTCTCTTGATGACATGCGAATGATCCAAGCAGACAAAGCATTGCAAGAAGTATTACATATTAAAAAAGTACCAACAGCAGACGGTACAGGTAAATGGCTTAAACGCCATGGATTGATAGGTATGTATGGGTTGGAGAATATCAATCAATTACTTCTAAAACGCTATCTAAAACGAGTAGAAGAACCGATTGTGCTTGACATTGATGCTTCTGTCATAGAGAGCCATAAATCAACAGCAGCGTATACCTATAAAATGTTTCCTGGTTTCACTCCAATGATAGGACACATTAACGGTGGCTATGTGATTCATAGTGAATTTCGTTCAGGCAATATTGCACCAGCAGATAATAACCTCACGTTTATACAACGTTGTGAAGCACAACTGCCTAAAGAGAAGAAGATAGCATTTGTACGTGCTGACTCTGCTTCCTATCAAGCTGAACTTTTTAATCATTGTCAAGATAACAATATGATATACACTATTGGAGCACACCTTGATAGTGCTGTTCTTAAAAATATCAATGAGATACAAGAATGGGAAACAATGAGAGCAGATGACGGTAAAACACATCATGTTAAAGAAGAGGTAGCAGAGTTTCTTCACACTATGCAAGAGACCAATCATGCTTTCAGGATCATTGTTATTAAAAAAACAACGACACCCATACTATCGGGGTTAGAAAAGATCTTTAGTGAAGAAGAACTGCTGGCTTATGCCTCAGAGCGTTATCATGTGATTGCTACCAATGAGGATGAAGAAGAAATGTCCGCACAGGATGCTGTAATGTTTTACCGTAAACGTGGCGATACAAGTGAGAACCGTATCAAAGAGCTTAAAAACGGATTCAATCTTAAGTATCTTCCAACCTCTGATTTCATTGCCAATGCTTTTTACTTTCAAATAGGTGTACTTGCCTATAACCTTTTTGTTCTATTTAAAGAGACTCTACATAAAAGCTGGCAACGCTACACTATACAAACACTTCGGTATAAGCTGTACAATATTGCAGGAAAAGTGATTACACATTCAAGACAAACTATACTCAAAGTCAATGCGCAATTTGTTAAACTGCTTGAGAATATACGGCAGAAGAGTTATGAGATAAGTTTGGAATAGTCCCTGCATTTATCTGAAAAATCTATATTCATTAAACTCTTATGGGGATAGTTCTGTTCAAAATTTAAGAAAATGCATCTGTTCTGCTCCCAAGATGCCTATTGCAATACTACTTCACATGATTTATAACATAATTATCAAGAAGCACCTATCTCTTTCCTCTGTTTAACTGGTTTTTATCTGATTATTTGGATGTATGAATCTCTATTTCGTGATTTGGGAAGTTCCAAGCTATTGACAAAATAACCCAAAAGTGCTATTATCCGCCCACATGGGGATGACTTGGTTTCGACTGGAGTAGTCGGGGCTATGTGCATGTCGGACTGGGCAATTCCGTTACGCGGCCCA
>JAYEOF010000142.1:0-1800 GCA_034722695.1 Campylobacterota bacterium | reverse complement strand
ACTTCAATGGTCACGTTAGCAATGTGACCTATCTTGCTTGGATGACAGAAGCTGCCAGCAAGCATTCAACCAGTGTAGGCTTCGGTTATGAGCAGTGTCTCGAACTTGGAGGCACATGGGTAGCCAAGTCACATACCATAGAGTATAAAAAACCCGCTTTTGAAAATGATGAACTGCAAATGGAGACATGGGTAGATGAGATAGGCAAGATCATATTGATCCGCCGATATATCATCACCCGTCTCAGTGACAATGCTCTTATTACAGAAGGGAAAACAGAGTGGGTTTTTGTAGACAGTCAACGGTTCAGACCAATGAGGATACCTCTTGAGCTGGTTGAGTGGTTTGAGAAAGCTCAGGCAGATTAAAATCCGCCATTTGGATCGAACCCAAATCCTCCTCCACCGCCAAAATCAGGTGTTCCAAAACTTTGCGTAGCAAAACTCGGGTCGCTGTATCCGTGTTTGACAGAGTCTCCTCTTAACATGGTGATATCCATCTTCGGATCTATGCCTTTTGGACATACAGCCGTACACTCTCCGCATAAAGTACAATCCCACACCCCATTGGTCTGTATGTTATCTATGATATTTTTTGTATCACCTTCTCTTTTATCGACAGAGTAGCGATAGGCTCTTGTTAAAGCAAAAGGCCCTAAAAATTCCGGGTTGACGGCATAAACAGGACAGGCAGAGTAACAAGAATCACAGAGGATACAGTCCGTCTGTTTCTCTGTCAGTTTCTCATCATCGTGTGCCAGAGAAGCTTCTTGTATGTCATGTAGCCAAGCAGTACTTTTTTGCAGTGTCTCTTTTGCTTTGTGTTTATCTACTTTGAGGTCACGCAGTACAGGATGGTACTGAAGCGGCTCAATAACATCTCCCGGTTTGACTTTGTAAGCGCAGGAAAGCTCTTCTCTTCCGTTGACACGTACCGCACAGGTACCACATACCGAGGCACGACATCCTGCTGAGAAAGTAAGTGTGGCATCCTGTGTCTCTTTAATATAGGTTAATGCATTGAGAAGTGGTATTTCACCTGCCGGAAGTGTGTAGAGTTGATGGGTGTTGGTTTTAGATCGAAGAATTTTTATCTGCATGATGCACACCGTGTAAATGAGTAATGAGTGATGAGTAGTGAGTAATGTTTATATGTATTGCTTCGCAATATTTTTATCTGTTTGTTAGATTTGCGTCTGTAGTTAAATATTCGGTTGCTCATTACTCGTTCCTCATTCCTCATTATTTTTCTTCCATTGTAGTACAATATGTTTTTTGAAATTCTCATCTTCATTTTCAAAACCTGCTTTGAAATGCGCCCCTCGACTTTCATCTCTGGCAATGGCTGAGGAGATGATGGTAGGTGCAAGAAGAAGAGCATTCTTAAATTCTAAAAAGTCGATAAGGTTTTGGTTGTTTGTAGGACTTTTGTCTGAAATTCCCATGGTTTTTTGCGCTATTTGCATCTCTATTACCTCTTCAAGTGCCTCGTTGAGTTGTTTATTCTCTCTGACAATACCTACTTTTTCATAAAAAAGATTACCCAACAGCTCTCTGTATGGATAGAAATTAGCAGCATTCTCTTGTGCAAAAATTGCTTGTATCTCTAAAATATCTTTCTCTTTCTGTGTAGCTTCTGCAGGTTTTGAACTTGCATAGATGGAGTGTTTGTAAGCATTTTCTCCTGCAAATCGACCAAAGGCAATGATCTCAAGCAGAGAATTTCCTCCAAGCCGATTGGCACCATGTACTTTGGCATTGGAGCATTCCCCTACTGCAAAACATCCTTTGATCCCATTGA
>JAYEOF010000141.1:0-1809 GCA_034722695.1 Campylobacterota bacterium | reverse complement strand
TTATAACTCATACCCTTGATCTGATACGCTTTACCATCAGTGATGGTTCCGGCATCAGTGATGAGTGCATCTGCTCCTGAGATAAACAGGTTTTTATCTTCCGGTAATGCTCTAGGTGTCTCTAATGCTCTGGTAAAAAGCTTATTGAGTGTTTTGTAAGAGGTAGGCTCTCTAAACTCACTCATATCAAGCCCCATCAGTTTGACATAGCTGTTATTGATAAAGTTTTGTATAGATGATGGAAATGCTTTACTTGCGAACTTTCCAAATCCACTGGAGATAATTGATGTAAAATGTTTAGCCATTATTTACCTTTTCAAAATGTTTCAAGGCATCTTCCATAAGAGAAATATGGTAATTTTCCTGATGATTAATAAAGTCAAAGAATTTCTCTAACTCAGGGCTGTCTTTAGCTACAGCTTCTGAAAGTTTTTTACACTCCTCTTTTGCAGCCAACTCTTCGTTGATCCCATCTTTAAGGAAAGCAACGACATCTTCAACCTGATACAGTTCTTTCATCACTATACGAGGTACACCAAGTATCCCCATTTTTGCACCCATGTCTCCAAAACTTTTCAGGTGAAAGAAACTCTCATCTATGAGTATCTGGAAGATCCTGTTCAAATAAGCATCTGCACTGTGTGCTTTAAGGTAGTTATAGATCATAATGAGCTCATACTCTTTATATGTCTCTTCAAAAAGGAAAAGTGTAAGCGCATCTGTTGCTTCTTCAGTCAGATCAATACCGGGGAATTTACGCTCTACGCTGAATGCCGTTATATCTTCATCTTTCATGTGCAGCAAAACATCTCTGATATATTTTATATCAGTAGCGATTCTAGCGTTAAGATGTTTATCCGGAGAGCTTAAAAGCTGCAGGTCAATCTCAGATAATCTTTTTTCAATATCATGCAAAAGATCAGAGAGTTTTTCTACTTTTATTGGAATCGCATCTCTATCATAACTATACGACTCACCCACTTCGATAAGTTCATTTTCAAGCCAGGTGAAATGCCTAAAGAGAATATCTGAAAAATCAAAAAGAACTTGTTTATTTTCTGTTTTACTCATAAAGCCTGCCATGAGTGTTGCCAGCCATGCTTCGTGTGTTTTTATCATTATCGTTTTCATACTTCTTCCTTCTGTAGGTTTTCTTCTTTTGGTACACAACTGTTTGAAACGGTATAGGTGATCACCGGGAAATCAGGATCTTCTATACGTTTTTCATACGTGTCTATAGCTGCTCCCAGCGCCAATGCTACCATCTCAGAACAGGCTGCATCTTCTGCAGGAAGTCTGTCCAGCAATTTCATCGTTGCTTCTATGAGGTTTCTCACACCGTTAATGTTAAGTTCTCTCGCCTCTTCAGTGATCATGGAACCTGCAACCACAGTTGTCGTACAGCCTATAGCTTGAAAAGAGATATCTTCGATATATGCTCCATCTTCATCCATACCTACTCTAAGATAGACAGCTACTTTTTCTCCGTTTTCAGGGTTTTTCCCTATTCCCTCTGCATTGGAACCTGCTAAAGTACCATAGTTTTTAGGGTTCATCATGTGTTCTATAAGTTGCGCATCAACATTCATTTACGTTCCTGTGTTATTCAAATAATCAGTATTATATCCATTTGTTATTAATTAGGCAAAAACTATAGAAAAAAACGGTACTATTTTTAACATAAAATGACATAGGATTGAAAATGGCAAAATACATACTTTTTGATACAGAAACCACAGGAAACCAAGAACAGGATCGTATCATCCAAGTAGGTGCGATGATAGTACACAGTAAAGATAGTATAGAAGT
>JAYEOF010000140.1:0-1816 GCA_034722695.1 Campylobacterota bacterium | reverse complement strand
ATAAACGGTACAGTACCGGGGAAAAGCTCAGGTAAACCGGTGGTCAAAAATGCCATGACACCTGCTGTGAGTATACCAAATAACATTTCATACACATGCCATGTCAGTGTATCATTCATAAACGGTATGTTTATCATCCCAGACCAAACTAGACCCCATAAAAGCATAGAGAGTACTAAGTAGGGTGCGAGGAGTAAAAATACCGGTCTGAAGCCATATGCTAGATATGCCGGTACATTCTTCTCATCAGGGTAATGGAGATAATGGTTTGTTGCGTGTAACTTTTCTTCTTTGATCTCTTGCATTATTTTAGCTCCAATTCAAATGTACTTATAATCTCTTCATTTTGCAATATCTTTGCAGTCTGAGCATAGATAAACTTATCATCTCTCTGCTCTTGTGGCAAGTCATAGTTAAACTTTTTTACGATATGCCCCGGGTCAGCTTTGAGTAGTAAAACTTCATCACTCAGACGAATCGCTTCCATAAGGTCATGGGTAATAAAAAGTATGCTTATCTCTTTTTTGCTGATCATCTCTATGAGCACACTCTGCAACTCTTTTTTTAGTCCTATGTCCAGTGCAGAAAATGGCTCATCTAGAAAAAGAAGTGAGGGTTTTACTACCAGTGCTCTGGCAAAAGAAACTCTCTGCTTCATTCCTCCACTTAGATCTTTAGGGAACTTATCAAAGTCATCTTCTTCCAGTCCAAAGACAAGTGCGATCTCTTTGGATCGTTCTATGGCAGACTTTTTGTCTACTCCTTTGGCTAAGAGTCCAAGAGCGATGTTGTCTATGACATTTTTCCAAGGTAGTAGTCGGTCTTCCTGAAAAGCAAAAGAGCTGCTTGTAAAACTGTTTTCTACAGATCCTTCTTCAACATCAAGCAAGTCTGCACAGAGATGAAGCAGTGTCGTTTTCCCTCCACCACTGGGTCCAACGATACTGAGGACTTCTCCTTTATTTAGTGTAAAGTTGATATCTCTCAATATCTCTGTAAATCCAAAATGATGATTTAATTTACTTACTTTTAATCTCTCCATAATTCGACCTCTCTTTTAATCGGCTCTAAAATAATATACTCTATAAACATCAAAGACCCGATCATAATAACCACCAAAGCCAACGCTGTTGGAGTATCTAACTGACTTCGTGCTACTGCAAGTGACGCACCTATACCGTCACTCGTGGCTAAGAGTTCAGCCATCACTACGATCTTCCAAGCCATACCAAGGCCACTGACCCATGCAGGGAAAACATAAGAGAATATGTGTGGAAAATAAACATCCATAAACTTCATGTGCCAAGGGAGGTTAAAACTCTCTCCCATCTCTTTTAGGTCACCGTCAAGTGTACGTGTCCCCTGTAACGCACCTACAAATATGATGGGAAACGAGGCAACGATCACAGTAAATATAACTGTCTCATCACCCATTCCAAACCAGATCATCGCCAAGACGATCCAGGCGATAGGAGGCATACCCACCAATATAGTCACAATAGGGCGACTCATCATAGAAGCAGTTGCAAAGAAACCTGCTATAAGCCCAAGAACCGTTCCAAGAACCAAAGAGAGTGCAAAACCAACAGAAGCGCGATAAAGTGTAATGTTTATCTCTGCCCAAACCGCATCATCTTGAAGCATTTGAGATAGGGTTTTAAAGGTTTCAAGAGGTGAGGGGAGAACCAAATTACCATAAATTTGATTTCCCACATCCCAACAGGCTATAAAAAGTAAGATAGAAGCGATGGCTCCCCATCCACTCCAAAGGTAGGCAGGGAAGTCTTTAAGTATTTTCAGTATAAATTTCATTAGT
>JAYEOF010000139.1:0-1818 GCA_034722695.1 Campylobacterota bacterium | reverse complement strand
TTTCCATACTAAATAGCCTATGATACCTACTGCTACAATAGCAAGTCCTATATGTTTACCCTTAAGTTTTTTTAAAAGATCGATCACTATACTCATTGTTTATATCCTTAATTTATTTGTACTCAGTTTTATCTTCTTCTTTTACGTGTATACTTTTTCTCGGTCGTATAGATACGTCTAAGATCAGATCTTGCGTGGTGCATATAACGATGACGTGTTACCAATACCGGCATATGCAGGTCTGCCCATTTGTAGAGCATTTGAATATCTACATGATCCACATGAATGCAGCCATGAGAAGTTTTGTCTATATTACCTTTATGAAGCGCATGACCTTTCCAAGTAAAGAAGAGGCTGTAATCCATGTTGTTACTGCCGTCTTCTTCGGGGAATTCTTTTGAGGTATAGAAACGTTCTTTTCTAACTACTTTCCATTTACCTGAAGGGGTAAACTCTGCCTCTTCGCCCGATGAGATACCACCGCTCAGCCAGACAGTTCCATCTCTGTCTACAGCATAAAACCTGCCGTCACTCTCTTCTTCTCGGACAGAAACAAGGATAAAATCTTTTCCTGTCAGATCAATTTCCTTTTGTATACCCTTTGTGTTGACATAGGTAAATTCTGTTTTAGACAGAGGTATTATCTCTCTACTTTGTGCAAAAAGAATGGTATTGCCAAATATGATAAATACTACTATATATTTCATTTCAACATACAAAAAATGTTAGATGACAGATTTCAAAGCTTTTGTCTTTACTTTTCTTTCCATCTTCTTCTGTTTTTTATCTAAATCAAGTACATCTTTTTTAGATTTATCTTTAATGGAAGTTTTATTTTTAACCGATGATTTTGTTTCATGTTTCACAGCATGTTTTGCAGCTCCGGTTACTACATTTGCTGTTAATGCAGTGACGCATAAAGAAGAGATAAGTAATATTTTTTTCATAATTGATCCTTTTTTAGTTTGCTATAGATTTTTATTATAAAGTTATTTAGATGTAGCGAAAAAAAGTTTCCAAACTACACCGGCAAGGAGAGCTCCTACGATAGGTGCCGCCCAAAATACCCATAGTTGACCCATGGCAGCCGTATCTGCAAAAATTGCTGCAGCTGTACTTCTGGCAGGGTTTACAGAAGTGTTTGACACAGGAATAGAGATAAGGTGGATCAATGTCAATCCTAAACCGATTGCAATAGGTGCAAACCCGGCAGGGGCTTTTTCATCAGTTGCTCCCAGAATGATAAACAGGAACATAAATGTCATGACTACTTCAGTAATGATCACAGAGCTTAGATTATATTTACCCGGCGAAAGTTCTCCAAAGCCGTTAGAAGCAAATCCACCAGCTTCAAATCCTGCTTGGCCTGACGCGATCATGTAGAGTACAAAGGCACCCAGCGTACCACCCACTACTTGAGCCACGATATAAGGCAGCAACTCTTTAGTCTCAAATTTTCCGGCAGACCAAAGTCCAAAAGAGACCGCAGGGTTAAAGTGACCTCCCGAAATGTGCCCTACGGCATAAGCCATCGTAAGCACTGTCAAACCAAATGCAAATGCAACACCTACAAAACCTATACCCAATTCCGGAAAACCTGCGGCAAGTACCGCAGAACCACAACCGCCTAGAACCAACCAAAATGTACCGAAAAATTCAGCACCTAACTTTTTTCCTAATGACATACTTTTCCCTTTTATTTAAATATTGTACACAAACTGTACTTGCTAAAAACTATACTTATACTCTTTAATACAGCAGATTTATAGCTTTCTATACATTTTATTATATAAGGATAAAGGGAATTTATGTGAGTAA
>JAYEOF010000138.1:0-1822 GCA_034722695.1 Campylobacterota bacterium | reverse complement strand
GCATTGTCACGTGTGATGACCTCCTGTTGAGGGATATCTAAGATAATGTCACGTGTGGTGATCTTTTGGCGTACGGCTTCTATATAAGGGACGATGACATTTAGTCCAGGTCTGAGTGTACGGGAAAATTTCCCGAGTCGTTCTACAAGCCACTCTTCACCCTGAGGAACGATATTGATACCCTTATAGAGGGTGACGATAACAGCGATGGCTAAAATGACTAATATGTTTAATGCTTCCATAATGTTTCCTTAAGGTTTTTGGATAGGTTTAACTTCTATGAGTTGCCCATTTATTTGTACGATCTCTACGCGTGTATCTTGGTCTATGTCTACTTTTGCTGTAGCATGCCAAGAAGTATTACCCAGTACGGGTGTATCAAAAGTGACTTTTCCTCTGCTGTGCGGTTGTATGTCTTCCATCACTGTACCCAGAGTGTCAAGCCTATAGTTGGACTGACCACTGTCGGTAATGGGTTTTGCTCTAAACCACTTGAACCATGCAACTATGGAAAGTACGGAAAGAACCATCCAGATAAAAAGCTCTGTTTTAAAAGAGGTTCCCATGAAACTATCTATTATGCCCACCAAGATAGCTGCAACACCAAGTCCTAACATGAAAAAAGTGCCAACATTCATCTCAAGAATCAAAAGTATGATTCCTATTACTATCCAATGCCACCACAAAACAGTCTCGTTGAGAAATTCGATCATAGACACTCCTAATTTGTATTAAGATTTATTATAGCATAAAAGATAAATAAGAGCAGGATTTACAATAATAAGCATTATTTGGATATAATCGCGAAAATTTTTATGTATCAAGGAGTTTAAATGTCAAGTTTAAATGTATATTATGACAAAGATTGTGATATCAATATCATCAAGTCTAAAACAGTAGCAATGATCGGTTTCGGTTCACAAGGGCACGCACACGCAGAAAACCTTAGAGATTCAGGTGTAGAAGTTGTTATCGGTCTTAGAAAAGATGGTTCATCTTGGGCTAAAGCTGAAGCAAAAGGTTTTGAAACACTTACAGTTGCTGAAGCATCAGCTAAAGCTGACGTGATCATGATCCTTCTTCCAGATGAAAATCAAAAAGAGATCTATGAAGCAGAAATAGAGCCAAACCTTAAAGAGGGTGCTACAATTGCATTTGGACATGGTTTTAACATCCACTATGGAAGAGTAAACCCAAGAAAAGACATCAATGTAACTATGATCGCACCAAAAGCACCTGGTCATACTGTACGTTCTGAGTTTGTAAGAGGCGGAGGTATTCCAGACCTTATCGCTGTAGGACAAAACCCAAGTGGTACAACGAAAGAGCTTGCTCTCTCTTATGCATCGGCTATCGGCGGTGGTAGAACTGCGATCATCGAAACTACTTTCAAAGATGAAACTGAAACAGATCTTTTTGGTGAGCAAGCAGTACTTTGTGGTGGAGCTGCATCACTTGTTCAAGCTGGTTTTGAAACACTTACAGAAGCTGGTTACGCACCTGAACTTGCATACTTTGAGTGTCTTCACGAGCTTAAACTCATCGTTGACCTTATGTTTGAAGGCGGGATCGCTGACATGAGATACTCTATCTCAAATACAGCTGAGTATGGAGACTATGTTTCTGGTAAAAGAGTTATCAACGCTGAGTCAAAACAAGCGATGAGAGACATCTTAACAGAAATTCAAGATGGTAGATTTGCTAAAGACTTCATCCTTGAAGGTCAAGCAGGTTACCCTCGTATGAATGCTGAACGTGCAAATGATAAAGAGAAGTTGATTACCAAAACTGGTAACTCTCTTCGTGAAATGATGCCGTGGAT
>JAYEOF010000137.1:0-1823 GCA_034722695.1 Campylobacterota bacterium | reverse complement strand
TCAATATATTCCCGTCCTGCAAAGACACCATCACTCTTGGCAATGATATAAGCACGTATCTCTTTACCGTCACTGATACGGGAAAAAAGATCGCCTCTTCCTATATCTTCAGCCACTAAAGCTTTTATAAAAGTCTCTTTTAACATCTATTTTTTCCTTTTACTCTAGCATTTTTCTCGTTTACAAGCTTCAGCTTTGGAATGCATCTACCTAACCTTCATACGCATCTATGTATTGCACCTGAAGATCAAGAAAAATATTGACGTAATTATATACTTTTTACACCAAAAGAAGCATAAATTATATTGTACCAAAGATTCAGTTTGTAATGAGGAAAATGTTATCAACTTGTTTCTAATTTATTTCCAATTTGTTACTTTTTACAGTTATGATGCTCTTACATTTTAATACAAGGAAAGAAAGATGAAATATTCTAAAAGTGCCCTAATGGCATTGGCAACAGTAACGGCAATCACTATGGTCGGGTGTGGTGGCAGTAGCGACAGCAGTGCCACTCCATCAGCATCACCAGCTCCAGCTCCAGTTCAAACTGACCCAACTATTCCAGATGATACTATATTAAGTGGAAATTACTCATCTGACATCAAGTTGACTGCAGATAAAACATGGATTCTTGACGGATTGGTTGTTATCAAAGATGGTGCAACATTGACGATCGAAGCAGGTACGACTATAGCGGGTCTAGCTGGTACAGGTGACGCAACAAGTTACATGATTATTGACAAAGACGCAAAGATCATTGCAGAAGGTACTGAATCAGAACCAATCATCTTTACTTCATCTGCAGTAGCTGTTGACAGTGAAGAAGCAGCTGTAGGACAGTGGGGTGGATTGACGATCATCGGAAATGCCGGTAATGCTCAGGTTCAACCTTATGAAGTCAATACGGCTTTTGTTGCAGGACAAGGTCAGGATACTGATAACTCCGGTGTACTCAAACATGTGAAAATCCTAAACTCAGGTATCACGATGGCAGAAGACAAAGAGATCAATGGTCTGAGTTTTGTCGGTGTTGGATCAGGTACAGTTGTCGAGAATATCACAGTTGACAATTCGGATGATGACGGTGTAGAGATCTGGGGTGGTACAGTAAACCTGACTAATGTTACAATTACAAACTGTACGGATGATCACTTTGATATCGACGACGGATACAGCGGAACAGTTAAAAACCTTAACATTACTCAAACTTCAGGTAATGCAGCTATTGAAATGTCAGGAGAAACATCTGCTACATTTGACGGATTTACAATTACTCAAAATGTGTCAGCTAAAGAGGGTGGTATCTACTTCAAAAAAGATGGTATCGGTGGATACTTTAAAAATGGTACTGTGACAGATAACAACAATGCCGGAGATCCTGCAGGTGCTATCCACTCAAAAGGTATTGCAGATATTGCAAACATATCTTTTGAGAATGTAACACTTAACGGTACATCAACAGATGCTAGGTTTACTGGTGATTCTGCTGATGAGATTGAAACGAAATTTGACGTTGGAACAAGTAACAACAAATAATCTCTCTCAAGAAAAACTAACATTTAAGAGACGGCGGTCATACCGTCTGTCTCTCTTCTTTTTTTAAAATTTCACCTTTTAAACATCATCCAAACTTTTTTAGTATCAATACTTAACAGTAAGTATCTCTTTATGCTCTTAGAAATAAAACTGGTTTATTTTATCGCCAGCATACGTTCGAGTGCGAGGTTCGCATACTTCACAGTATGAGGATCAACAACTATCTCGTTAATTGGTTTATTATCTTCTATTGATTTAAGTGTAAGATAAAGATCTTCAAGTGT
>JAYEOF010000136.1:0-24895 GCA_034722695.1 Campylobacterota bacterium | reverse complement strand
ATACTTCCTCCTTGATATTAATTATCAGTATATACTTATTGTAGTGAATAAGTTTTTTGAATACATTTTAATTGTATTGTATAAACTGTTAACTTCATATGATTTTTATAATAAATGATGATTTTTAGATGATTATGAGTAAAAATGAGTGATTTTGTTTCGATTCAAGATAATGCTTCAATCTTTCTCATAACTCAAATAAAAAAAATGAATGGTTTGATCAGCATCCCAAAAGTCAGGATGCTGCAATAAGAGAGTTGAATTATTCAGTTAGCTCACTTAATATCTTATGCATACTTTCTTGTGCTTCATTAAGTACTTCAAGTGATTTTTTATCTTTTATGTCCATAGATGCTATCCATTTGTATGATGTTGGAAAACCTGCATGCATAGTATTCTCACCTTTCTTTTTATAGAAATAAATTGAACAAGGTGCATAGGCTCCTGCTTCCGGATGCACTTTTGCAACATTATAAATGACCGGGAGTTTACAGATAGAGTATACATCATAAAAATCATAGGCTTCATATTCACTCTCTTCAAAATCATAATTGAGATCATTAAACCCTGCCATTACGAAGCCACTAGGTGCAAGTGATCCTTCATACTCCATCTGGAACTCTTCTTTCTCATCTTCCCAACCTTCAGGATCCATCTCCATCTCATACGTTGAAACTTGAGGTTTTGTAAGTTTTTGTACATTGTAGGAGAATGTTTCAAATTCACCTTTAGGCATAGCACTTTTAAGTGCCTCTTTCACCATTTTACCTACTTTTACCAATGTCTCATCATCTGCAGGGATCTCCAATATCTTTGCCATCGCTGCTACTTTAAGGGTAGAGATAGATATCTTTTTTTCTCCTTTTTTAGTATAAATAGACATACTCATAGGAGAGAATAACCCAATATTTGGATACTTTTTTACTAATGCCAGTGTCTCTTTTTTACTAAAAAATGTAAAAAGATTATAGACATCAAATGTTGTTTCCTTAAACTGTTTTTTAAATGGTACATTCATATCTCTATTGGCAGAGATAAAAAACCCTGCTTTTTTAAATGCTGCTTCAATGGTTGCAGGAGTGATCTTTCCATCTGTATTGTCTGAAGTCAATACTTGAATGTCGTGTGTTGTTGTGGCAGCCGGAGCTTTTACCTCTGCTGCTTTACTCTCCTCTTTTGCCATTAGTCCTGTTGCAAGTAAAGAAGTTACAAGCAATCCTTTTATGATATTTTTCATTTTTATTCCTTTATGTTAAATTTGAATTATGGACGTATATATGTCCAACCGCCCTTTTGGCGCTCAATGAGCTCTACGATGCCTGCCGTAACGACCTCAACACCTTTAAGCAACTCTTTTTTATCTATTTTATAGGTTTTCATTGTATTTCCGCATGCGATGAACTCTACATCATAGGTCATCAATGAACGTACCCTTTTTTGGATATCCTTATCAAAAAAATATGCTTTAGATAAAACTGTTTTTATCCCTTGTGAGTAACATACGATGGCTATCTCACATTTTTCCGGTCCGTAAAACTTCATGACATTACTTGCAGAGGAGAGCACATGTGAAATCTCATGCTCATCCCCTGTTGTAATAGGGAAAATAAACTGTCTTGGGTTCTCCAAACTTGGTTTAGGATTTGCAAATTCTGTATCTGCACTGAGAAAACTACACAACAGTACCAAACTCAAGATAATATGTTTCATTTTTGACTCCTTTTTGCTATTTTTGCCTCTTTAAGTATCTCTAAAAAATCCTCTTTATTCCACGCACCCGGTACTCGTTTTGTCCTTGTTTTATCTTTATCTACAAAGATAAAAAAGAATGTAGGTGTCATACTGGCTTTCAAATCTAACGGCAATGTATCATTTGAAACATCTACAGAAACAGCAATAAAATCTTTTGAAAATGATTGAACCACTTCATCTTCCAGTAACACTTCACGATCCATTTTTTTACAATAACGGCAATGTTTGGAAGTTGCTTTGATCATAACGATCTTATCTTCTTTGGCTGCTCTTTTCATGGCTGCATCAAAAGATTCATACGCAATGCTCTTCTGCTTTATCAACTTGCTCTCATAGTCATATAAAAATTCACTTACTGCTTCTGTCTCATCATCACTGAGCTGACCCTTCATACTTGGCATGGTTTCAAAATATTTAATCACGTCAGGCAGACACACACTTTTTTGTTTATCAGGATCATTAAGATAATCAGCAATAAATGCTCCTACTTCCATACGATGCATATCTTCATCCCCTTTAGGATCACCAATTTGCTGTTTAAGTCTAAATGAGAGCTGATTGAGTGTAGGTGCTTTAAGATAAAGCAGCGTGTTGTTTTTTTCCATAAAGTTTTCCATGAGCTTCTCCATTGGAATAAATGCTTCATGACAAGAGGCACACTTTTTTTCATATACTACTTTACCTTCTATAGCAAAAAGCATAACCATACATATTGATATTCCAAATAGTAACTTCATTCTTCTTCGTCCTCCTCAAACATTTCAAGCTCTCTATAGGCTTCGAATACATTTCGCTTATGCAGCACATCGTAAAGATCCATATCTTTAAATTCCGGCATTCTTACCGTCTTTGTTATCTCTTCTATGGAAACATCATCATCTAATGCCTCTAAAACCTCTTTTTTCATCTCTGTGAGATATTTTTTAAACATCTCTGTAGCATTGGCACCTGTATTATATCCATGACCACCTATAATCACTTTTGGATGCAGTGCCTCTATATACTTTAATGCTTCTATGGAGCCTATAAGTGATCCGTCACGCAAGGAAGTAATACGGTCATTGAAAACAAGATCCCCTGTGAATACAACTTTAAGTTCAGGTATATAAACAATAAGATCCCCTTTGGTATGTGCCTGTTTTACCAATTTTCTAATCTCAAAATATCTATCACCTACTTTCAGTGTAAGATTATCATCTACAATTGTATCAAGTTTCACAATGGAGGTTTTGTTATATAGGGTATCACCCAAAATACCGTGCATTCTGGTTTGCATACCCGTAACTATATTTTGATCATACGTCCTGGGACCTATCAACAAAGCATTTTTGCTTTTATAAAAACTATTACCAAGCCAATGGTCATCATGATCGTGCGTATTGATCACATATTTAACCGGCAGTTTTGCTATCTTTTGCATTTGAGTATACGCTTGTGAAGCATATGCGAAGGTGGGACCGCTATCGATAACGACAAAGCCCTCCTTCGTATAAACGAAGCATGTATTAACAATATTCCCTGCATTCACCTTAGTGATTTCTTCAGTCAGTCCAAAAAAACAATACACATCTTCTGCAACTTTCTTAGGCACAAGTCCATAACTATGTGCCTGCAAAGAAATGTTCAGCAAAGTGAAAAAGAGAATACTTTTCATACCAACGCCTAAAACATATAGTTGAATTCTAAACGAAATTCGTCATATGACCAGTCTGGCTTATAGTCAGTAGTACTACCAACTCTAAGGGTATTATCGTCAGCAGAAACATGACCGTAACGCATTCTCATTTGAAGATCTTTTGTAATGTTAGTCCATGTATCGATATGGATCACATTAGAGTCTGAGGGAACCGCTTTATTATCATCAAAATCCTGGATCGCATAACGAATACTTGCTTTCCATGTAGGGTTGAATTTATACACTGCCCTTGCCATGAATGTTTCGGTATTTGCAAACCAGTTATACTGTGCCATTGCTCTGGTAAATCCACCTGTAGGGAAACCTCTCCATGGTGCTACGATATCTGCTTCATCTGCTACTTTTGAGTACCCCAGTCTAAAGAAGCCTTTTTTCTCCGGCATTAGAACATCAAGTCTTCCATTGAATAAACTTGAATCCAATGAACCGTTTACGCTTGGATCATATCCTGCAAGAGAACCACCTAAAGCATTACTGTCACCGGCAACCGCTCCACCACCATCATCAAACTGCATAAAATGACGAATACCTGGTCTTACTGCCCATCCTGAATCAGAAAGAGGAATCTTATAGTGTGCTTCAATGACAAAATCTTTCAATACACCAGGAATTTGCAAATAACTTCCTGTTAATTTTAAGTTATCAAAGTATTTAGTAGTAAGATCAGCAAGATACATATCATGATTTGGATCTTCGCCTGCATTCACAAAGTTATCATAATTTAAACCTCTATGTTTACCGGCATCATCATTGTTATTCCAGCTTTCACCATTGCTATCTTTAAATGTGACCACATCATGTGCATCTTCATGGTCTCTGAGTTTTTGTGCACCGAACCATGCTACTCTCATTTTAGTCTTAGGAGCAATTTTAACTGCTGCAGAAACACCATCAAAGGTATTTGGGATCATCTTTGTATCATTTGATTTGGTAAATACTGATTCAAAAAGCTGGCGACCAGCTTTTACATCTATTGTGCCATTGTTATATTCTAAATACCCTTGACCCAAGGCATGTATTCCATATCCACCACCGGTTTTTACCTTGTATCGGCTGAAAGTATCTTTCCCTGATTTAGAAAATCTAGAATCTGCATCATCTGGTCTCCAGAATTCTGGATTAAGTGATCCATAATATCCCAATGTAAAACTAAAGCCACTCAAAACTGCAGATTTATAGATAAGGCTTCCACCCACACCCATATTTTTATCAGCATCGTTATTTGCACCTGGTGCTGCCCAATTCCAATAAAAAGTATTAGATCTCAATCTACCATAAAATACACCTTCTGAAAACAGATCGTGGATATTGTCTACACTTCCAGGCAATACATGATAGTTAAGTGTCATATTCCCGTTTAATGTTCTTTTTGGTTTATCTGACTTCACCTCTACGACTGGTTCTTCCGGAATAACATCCCCACCTGCCATTAATCCTGTATTCATAAACAATGCAGCTGCTGTAGCTACACCGATCTTAATTGTTCCTTTGTTCATTTTACACCCCCTGATTATTTGTTTATCTTAATAATTTTATTGACTTATGTTATAATTAAGATGTGATTTTACGTCACAACCATGAGTGCCCCACCTCTCTTAAAAGAAGAGATTAACAATATTTTCGGACAAAGAGATGAGGCACGGTTTTAATTTAACATTTAGCACCTTTTTCTGGGCATCCACAATCATAATCCAACACTTTCACATTAGATTTCAATGGTATGTCTATCACTTTTTTCACCCTTATATAGTCAGATACAACCTCATAAATAGCCGGTGTCTCTTTGTCTAGATTCTCACCTGCACTCTGAAGATTTCCACCCCACGATGACACTCTATACGTTTTTTTCACATCGATCGGCTTACCACCTATCATAAAGTCAGAGATTCTTTCCCCTGATTTTGCATCAATCTTGATACTGTATGATGCACCTGTAAGACGACTCATATCACCACCTTGCTGAAGAAGCGGATTTGCATTAAATACATTATCTGCAATATCTTCCATAAGCTTGGCGATCACTGCGCCTTTTAGGTCAAATGTATATACTTCAGGATAAGTAATAGCCGTCATCTCATAAACATTATCTTTTAAAATATCTCCACCAGGAAGAACCGTTGTACCCCATCTGTATCCAGGTGTAAATACAATGTCTGACTTCACTTTGTCTTGAATCGCTTGACCGATCAGAGAATCAAAGGTAGAATAGAATGTGTCTCTTTTATACAAGATATTTTTTGTTGTTCCCAATACTTCATTTAACTCTTTATCAAATGGAGCATAAGCCTTTGCTATTAGATCTTCACCTGCTTTATCTGCGGGAATCAGCTTCGAAGCTACAGGTATAAGTTTAAAGTTATATCCTGCTACTTTTTTATCTTTAATATCAAGATCAAGACGTCCTACATACTTACCATGACTTCCAGAGATAATAATAACGGTATCGTTAACAATTATTGGTTCCGGACTAGGATCATGCGTGTGACCACTTAAAATAAAGTCAACACCCGTTACTTTTTTAGCCAACTCTTGATCAACCGAGAAACCATCATGACTTAGTACAACGATACAATCCACTTTTTCTTCTTTACGAAGGTGGTCTACATGCTCTTGCAAAGACTCATGTCTAAGAGCAAAGCTCCAGTTCTCCGTAAACCTCTTTGGATTGGCTGTTGAAGTAAAAGGGAATGACTGACCGATAATACCGATCTTTGCCCCACCGATCTCCTTGATCGTATATGGAGGAAATACAGACTCCTCAAAAGTATCTGAGAAAGGGTCATTGTCAAGTACATTTTGAGAAATGAACTCTCCATTAAGCTTCTCAATAAGCTCCATGACTCGTTCTTTACCGTAAGTAAACTCCCAGTGACCGACCATCACATCAACACCCAGGTAGTTTTGGGCATCTACGATGGCTGCACCATCTGTTTTAAGTGCTACAGCAGTTCCCTGCCAAGTATCGCCAGAGTCAAGAAGGAGAACATTTTCTTTTCCTCTCTCTTTTTCAACATGGTCTATGATAGGTTTCATATGCGCGATACCACCCATCATTCCAAACTTTTTAGCAAGTTCTGCAAAGTTGTTATGCGTATCAAAATACTGATCCAATGAACCAGACTCGATACCATAATGTTTCTCAAAACTGTCTCCGCAGATAAACCCAGGTGTTCCAACCAGGTTCTTAGCAGAGATCAATGTTGACGGCTCTCTCCAGTAGAGTGGTTTTATGTGAGCATGAAGATCACAAATATGAAGAATGGTAGCTTTACCTTTAGCTTCAAAATCCACTACATCTGAAAAAGTTAACTTCTTGATACGTTCTTTACCGGCTTCACCGGCAAAAAGATTTGTTCCCCCAGCTGCACCAAGCAAACCAAGTGCTGCTGCAATTTGAAGGAAATCTCGTCTGTTAATATCCATCTTATCTCCTTATCTTTTTAAGCCGGGAATGGCAATAGGTTTTTTATGCTCTTGCGCCATTGTTGATACATACACTTCAAGCCCTACCATCTCTTTAGAACCAAGTGGAATCACTTTTAGCAATGCATTATTCATACATCCCTGAAATCTTCTTTGCAGTGTTCTGAGACTCGATTTTGTCATACGATACGCCGGCCAGGTTGCACCTGCACCCTCTTTACCCAGGTCGGGAAGAGGCTGTGTTCTCAATACCATTCCAATGATATCTTTAGAGTGACAACTTAAACAAGAAAGCCCTCTGCCGCCTCTGGCAGTTTCAAAAGTTTTCTTACCAAGATCATACGATGTTTTAATATGCTCATCTGCATTAATATCGATGGTAAACTGTTCCTCATTGGCAAGTGATTTTACATACGCCAACATAGAGAACATTTTCCCATCTTTAAGTTTCATTTTTTCTTTACCCTGCTCTACCTGCATTGCCTGAAGTACTTGATCTACACCTACAACATTGCCTAGTTTTTTAATGTACCTTGGAAAACCAGCAATGTATTTAGGCAACTCTTCTTCACTTACACCCAAAAACTTTGCCAAAGCTTCTTCTCCGCCAAGACTCTCTTCAAAAATCTCTCCACCCTCTTCGACATAAATATCTGCAGGATTGTTCTCTAACATCTCTTTATACATTGCTCTGTCAGCATCACTCATAGCAAACTGCTCACCTGCAGTTGCAAAAGTCACTAAAAGGGCTAATGGAAGTATTACTCTTTTCATGACTTATCCTTTTGGTTTAAGTTTTTTACTCTTAGTATTTTTCTCACCTGTACTATCTGTATAGTCTACAGTGATCTTTCCTTTACCCGTTACTTTATAATTTACTGAGAAGTAAGGATTTGTAGAAACTGTTTCCCATACTTTCATTGTTGTAAACGGCTTACCGTCAAAACTAAACGTAATGTTGTCAATATAATGTGCTGGCTTGATCTCTCCGGTTTTTTTATCTTTTTGGAGACCTGTATCCATTGGATGAATTACAATAAAGTCAACCTTTACAGTATCTCCTACTTTAAATTTTTTCGGTTTGATCTTTATCATTGATTTTCGTGCTTCTGCCATTTTTAATCCTTTAATACTTTTAATTATTTATAGTGCTTATGTTGTCAGGTTTAAGAAAATTAACCACATCCACCGATCGTTACTTTGACACTTTTTGCTGCTTTGATAAATGTTCCATCACTTAACTCAGCTAAGCCTACAACTTCTTGTGTTGAACTCAATTTAATTCTGGTAGCAAAGTATGCTTTAGCATTGGCTGGCGTGAGCATGACATCCACACATCTTGAGTTACCATTTTTAGCGGCAAGTACATGGATGGATTTTACATAATTGTTCTCTTCCATCGGATGATCAACATTTACTTTTACAGGAACAACGGCCCCGTTTTCTGCGATTTCAGGTACGGTAAGTTGTACCTTGTCACTGTCTTTGGCACCTTTCCCCCCTGTGATCGCATCAATTGCTGCTTCAATAGGTAAAGCATTTGGTCCTTTTGGGGCTGCTTTTTTTGCTTCTTCTTTTGCCATTAAAGCTACAGGAGTTACTGTTGCAGCTACTGCTGATGCTGCAAACATGCTTTGTATAAATTTTCTTCTTTTCATTCTCTATTTCCTTTTTACTTTTTATTCTTTATTTCTTTACAGAAACAACATATGATGAAAGATCACAAATTTCTTGTTCGTTAAAGAGTTTTGTTGTAAGGTTCACTGTCATGTGTGTATTAGCATTGTCTGTACGAGGATCAGCAATTTTCTGATATACAAACTGATAATCTCTCACCTTTGTATCGATGAACATTGCTTTATACCCTGTCAAATCAGGACCAATGTTCCCACCACCTTTAGCACCTTCTATATTGTGACAAGCAACACAGTTACCATACTGTTTAGCTTTCTTTTTCACTTTTCCGTTTTTACCTTTTGTCTCAACAAATTTTGCCAAACCTGCCGGCGGCTTTTTCTTTGCTTTCTTACCATTGAGATTATGAAATATAAACTCACCTCTTGCTATAGATGCAGCATCATTAGATACACAACCTTTCGGCATAGTATATTTTTTAGCTGCAGGAAGCAAATCTTTTTCTATCATCTTGCTTGCGTCTGGCATATCATACGCTTTAGTCAAATCTGCTGCATTCACAAGTACCGATGTTGAAAGTAACATCGTAGCACAAGTTAAAAATCTAAATTTTCTTTGCATTTACGCTCCTTTTAATGTAGTTTCAAGAGCATCATAACAAATAAGTGTAAAGAAAGTGTAAAAATATAAATATGTAGGTATAAATTTTTATTATTTTTTATAAAAAGTATAGTGAAAGGCTGCACCCTTGCCTAAAGTGGAAGTGACATCAAGCAGGATATTCTCTTCATCTGTGATCTGCTTAACGATATTGAGCCCTATACCAAAGCCTCCCTTGGCTTCATTTTCCCTATAATATCGTGAAAATATCTTATGGACATTTTCGATACCCACACCATGGTCTCTCACTTCAAAGATGATGTTGCCATCTTCCTCTTGCAGCATAATATCCACATGAGAGTTGTCGTGACTGTATTTAATAGCATTAGAAATAGTATTATCTACAATACGCTGCAGTTTTGTTTTAGAAAAATGGTATTTCACTCCACCGGCGATATGGGTATCTAATGTAATATTTTTAAGATTGGCAACCTCTTGAAAATAATCTACTCTATTGTGAATAAATTCACCAAAATCAATCACTTGTACTTTATGCTCCACTCTACCCTGTTTAATAAGATAATCCATATCATTATAAATGGTCGCCAGTGTTTTAGAGGCAGACTTTATTCTCCACAGGTATTTATTTTCTCCATACTTATTGGCAAAAAGATCGGCATTTACATTAATTATGCTCAATGGTGTATTGATCTCATGCATGGAGTCTTTAATAAAATTATCTAACTGTGTATTAAGTTTTTCAAAGGGTTCAGAGAAGTTTCGCAGCAACAAAAGTGAAAAAATAAACAGTGCGATCACTATGGCTATCATCACAGAAAAAGCAAAAAGATAAATATCACTTGAAGAATGGATTGTCTCAACTAAAAGATGACTTGAACCAAAATAGTAATCATCCTGAAGAGGGTAAACATAATAGTATCGATTACCTGTATGATGAAAACCTTCCGTAAAAGAACTAGGTTCAAAATCCAAGGTAGAAAAAATCATTTGATACTTATCATTATAAAGAGCTGCTTTATACTCTTTGTATCTTGGAAAATGATACACTTTGTCACTATTTTTATACTGTTGCATAGACATAATGATCTTTTTAGACTGAGATTCAAGAGAGAGTTTTACTTTTGCTTCATCTATCTGCAACAGTAGAAAAACATACGTGACAAGAGGCACAATAAGCAGTACAGCCAGTACAGCAGTATAGATCAGAGCATATTTACGGGCAAACTTCTTAGAGTCAAAGATCAATGCTATATCCTACACCACGAATATTTTTAATAAAATCTTTTTTAAGATTTTTACGTAAGTTACCTACTTGTACTCGTATATTGGTCGGATCGATCCACTCACCCCATACCTCTTCCCAAAACATTTCATAACTTACGACATTTCCTCTTTGTTTAATAAGCAGTTCTAAAATTTTTGTTTCTGTTTTTGATAATGGTATATTTTGACCTTCAATAGTAAGTTTCATCTTTTTAAGATCATAGCTATAACCAAATGGAAGCTCTATACTCTCATCAGCAGAAGAAAAACAGTGTAATTTCATAACTTGCTCCACACGTAATTTCAACTCCGCCAAATCAAAAGGTTTACGTATGTAATCACAAGCACCACATTCATAACCACGACTTAGATCATCTATGTCAGTAAGAGAGGTAACAAAAATGGCTGGTGTTTTATTACCATCTTTACGCAATAACTCAAGCATTTCAAAACCATTTATTTCACCCAATACTTTTACATCTAGAAGCAACAAGTCGTATACTGTATCATAGATGGCATCATAAGCTTCCTCCGAATGAGAAAAACAGTCCACTTCATATCCACAATCTTCCAAAAATTCTTGCATACTTATGGCAAGTATGGATTCATCTTCCAAAATAAGTATTTTCATTTTATAACTCCAATTTTCTTTTCATTGTGTTTATTTGAGAGAATGATGTCTATCAATTCATCTTTGGTGTATTCTCCAAATATCTCTTTTGCCTCAGATTCGAACTCTACCTTATCCTTTTTATTCAATTTTGGAAGAAGTTTGATCAACTCTTTATCATACCCACTACGAAAACTACCAAAAGGATGTGCCCATGATTCAACGACCTGTTCTATGTCATCATCTGAAAATTGGGTAAAGAAGGAAATACTTTGATTCTTTTTTTCATATTTTTTTAATGCATCATCAGGGACAGCAAGCAAGTATTCACCTATTTTATCCCCCTCGCCATTATACATAGGCTCTAATAGATAAAGTATATTTTTATGATGGAGATAACTCTTGCTCAAAAGAATCTGCCAGTCTATCTCCTCTACTTTGGCTCTCACTTGTTGATTATAGTTTTGGTTGGCTACAACATATCCATGGATCTGAGGAAAGTCACGCATTAACTCAGCTTGTTTCAGATAATGCTCATCCATAAGCGCAAAGAGCTCTATCCCTTTTTTGCGCAGTTTAGCCGTAAACTCATCAATAAACTTAATAGCTTCCAAATACCCTATCAGACTCTTTCCACTTCGTATGGGTATTGTTGCTTTAAAAGTGAGTAGTCTGCCAGTTTCCATTCCAACTTTAGGTTGCTTGTTCTGCTTAAGTGTCTTAAGGTCATCCCGAAACCACCAAATAGGCATCCCTTCAAAACCTTCATTCCAGCTACGTGAAAAGATAAAAAAATCAGGGGAGAGTACTTGCAGTCTTAGTGATTTGAGATGGGTATATTTTTTAAAACGTTGGGTGATCTTGTTAAGAATACTGTATCCCTTAGCCTCGTCCTCAGATATCAATGCATTTTTAAGTTCACCATCTTCTGAAAGTGCCAAAGAAAAAGAGAGCAGGTCAGCCATCTCATACGCAAGTCCAGCCCTAAAATTACTCACTACATGGTCACCTAAACTCTCCAATCTATCTTCTTTGCTTTGCTTTACAAAGAAAAAGATAGAAATAAGAAGAATGACCAATACTAAGAAGGTCATCAATAAAGAGCTTTTATTAAAATATTTCATAATTAAATGCTACGAGACAAAGACTATATTTGGGCTTAAATACCATTTTCAATAATCTATAATTATAACTTTTTACACTTTTTTTACATTCTAATGATATTATGTACAATTATTATATAAAATCAAAGGACATCTATGAAAAAATTTATCATCATTCTACTGATAAGTATAGGCATTGCACAAGCTCAAGATGAATTAGCAAAAGTAGTCTACGACTTAACCACAAAAGGTTTGGCAAACTTTGAACTAAAAGTTTTAAAAGGAATCGTAGCAAACAAAGCGCATTATGAAGGTTCTTTAAGAGAATTAGACGTAGTGGTGGTCATTCATGGTGGTGCATACAAGTTTTTTACAAAAGACCCAAGCATACACCCTAAGTTTAAAGATGATAAGGTACTTGTGGATACATACAAAAGCTTAGCAAAACGCATCAAATCTATGGCTGATACTTATGATGTAGAGTTTCTTATGTGTGGCGCAGCGATGGCTAAAAATAAGTTAAAAGCAAAAGATATTTACAGCTTTGTAAAAATTATACCAAACTCAACTATAGGGCTTATAGACAAACAAAATGAAGGCTATGCTTACATACCTATTAAAGATTAGGCTCTTGAACCTCTAAAAGATCTATCTCTTTTGGAAGTTCTTCTGGTTTATTTGACTCTAAATAGTAAAGGAAAAAATAGATCCCTCATCTACCTTGCTTTGAATATCAAGTTTACTCTTATGTAAGGCAAGAATGGTTTTTACAATAGAGAGTCCCAATCCCATAGAGTTGTCCCAGTTATGAGTGCCTGATCTATAAAACTTTTTAGTAACTTTATCTATATCTTTATCACTGATACCTACACCTTTATCACTCACCGAGATACTATTTTCTTCTATCTTCACAAGTACTTCATCTTTAGAATATTTCAGTGCATTCTCTATAAGGTTTTTCAACACCACTTCCATGAGTGTGCGGTCTGCATCTACAATGCAGGATTCGCCTTCTATAAGTATCTCTCTACCCTTATGCTGCTCCTCCAATGCAAGCTTGATCTCTTGGGTCAATACATAAATATCAAAAGAGCTTTTATACAGTGTTGCCTCACCACTCTCAAACTTGTTCCACAGAATCAGACGACTTAAAAGTGCTTCTATTTTATTACCATTGTTATAAATTTTACTTAAAAACTTCTCTTGCAGTGGCTTAGGGATATCCGGGTCATCCTGTAGGGTTTGTGAGTATCCCATGATGGAAGCGATAGGATTACGGAATTCATGTGCGATAGCTGAGATCATATCGGCACGTTGCCGGTTTTTAAGTTTGAGTTTTGCGTTGTAACGCTGCTTGATGTCTTCTCTTTTTTTAGCTTTTTTAAGTGCCTGGATAAGATTTTGATTTATCTCTTCAAACTCTTGCGTAAAAAAATGTGCTTCATAGTCGATCTGATCTATCTCTTCAAGGTTTGCTAAATATTTATTGAGTATGATCAACTCTTTTTGCATACGTGCTGCACCACGGTAAATGAAAAAAATGAAAATTGAAAATGCTACAGCAATAAGAAAAATGGGGGTTATTCCATCTTGTGTATCAGGTGTTACGAGAATAAGGAATATTGAAAACAGTATAAATAGAAGTACAGCTATGGTGACCAATCTGGCCATAACATACTCTTTAAAGTGTGGACGTGTAAACAACATGACTAAAGTTCATCCTCTGCTATCTCTTTGATGTAGCCAAGAAAATCCTCTGTTTCATAATATCCTGCTATTTTGTCTATGGATCTCTTTTGAGCTGTGAAAAAATGAAAACTGGGAATGGGGCCTCTCAATCCCGGCAGACTCTCCATACTTTCATTATCACTTCTATCTATTTTCAGTAAAACATAGTACTGAAGATTCTTTTGAACTCTGCTGTCAGAAAGAGCACCTTCTTTCATTTTAATACACCACCTGCATCGTTCATCTTCTACCATCACCATCACACTTTTTTGCTCTTTTTGAGCCAGTTGAAAAGCAGTTTTAACATCTTCTTGCCATGTAAGTGTATCGTTTGTATCAGATTTTTCTAACACACTACTGTTTGAATCACCATAAGCAGTCAAAGATAACACCATACTACCAAATAAGAGATTCAAAAAAATATTTTTCATAATTTAAAGACTTTTTGCTTTTAGTGTTTTCTTTTCGACGTCAGAAATATAACTCAAAAAATCCTCTACATTAAAATAGCCAACCACTGATTCTATCACTTCTTTTTTAGCTGTCATAAAAAAGATGCTCGGAACACCATGTATGATCGGAAGATCTTTTACATCGTCTTCATTTTCTCTCATCACTTTTACGGTAATATATGACTTGAGTTTTTTTTGTATATTCTCATCTCCCAGTGTACGATGCTTCATCTTTTTACACCATCTACAGTTCTCACCCTCTACAAGAACCATTACCGTTCTTTTCTCTTTTTTCGCCATTTCAAAAGCAATGTTGATATCTTTTAACCATACTATTTCTTCTTCTGCAAAAAGAGTCGTTAAAAAGAATGTTCCTACAAGTAAAAATGTAACTAATAACTTATGCATATCTATCCTTTGAAATTTTTGATCAACTCAGAAAAAACACGATGAAGCTTTTCTACTTCCTCGATGGAGGTTCTCTCATTGGGTGCATGGATCGTATCGTTGATCACTCCAAACTCTATCACATCTATCCCATAAGCAGCTATGAAGCGTGCATCACTTGTACCGCCTGCTGTGGAGTGTTTAGGTGTAATACCGCATACTTTTTTGATACTCTCATCTATAGCATGCACAATGGGTCTGTCTGTCTCTGTTATAAAAGGTTTTGCAGATTGACTCAGAGCAAGATCATACTTCATACCGGAAAAATACCGATGTACAAAATCCTCTACATCCTCAATAGAAGTCTTAGTAGAGTTACGTACATTGAACATCATTTTCAACTTGCCCGGGGTAACATTTGTCACCTCCATACCCGCACGTATATCAGTAATGACAAATTGACTTGGTCCAAAGTATTCATCTCCTTCATCCAGGTTGACCCCGGCCATTGAAGGCAGGACCTGTGCCACTTTATGGATAGGATTCGTTGCTTTCTCCGGATAGGCTGCGTGTCCCTGCATACCATGTTTTTCTATCACACCGTTGATAGAACCTCTACGTCCCACTTTGATGGCATCACCAAAAACATTTTCACATGTCGGCTCTGCCACAAGACAACTTTCGGGTAGTAGATCTATCTCTTTAAGATGTTCCAGCATGATCTGCGTACCGTATGTTGCATCACCCTCTTCATCTGAAGTAAGCAAAATAGAGAGTCTTCCTTCAAAATGATCTGCCTCTCTACACGCCTGTACAAAAGCAGCCACACCACTTTTCATATCTTGCGTACCACGTGCATAGATCTTCCCCTCTTTAATGACCGGCACAAAAGGATTGGTTTCCCAGCCGTCACCTGCAGGCACAACATCAACATGGCCTGCGAAACAGAGGTGTGGACCCTCAGAGAATTTTTTGGTTAAGAAAAGATTTTTCACCCCTTCTTTATTGACATAGGTAGCTTCATAGCCATCAAGATATGTTTCTATGAACTGTAAAGAGCCGGCATCATCAGGTGTTAGAGATTCAAAACTTAGCAGTTTTAAAAGTAAGTCAACTACATTCATCACTTATTTCTCTATTTCGCCACGGTAAGATACGATCCCGCCAAAATGGTTGATCACCCGAGTATGACCGTTACTTCTAAAAACATTTTGTACTTGTCCGCTTCTATTGCCTGTGCGACAAGTAAAAATAAGCACTTTATCTTTGGCTTCATCAAATAGAGCTTGGGCCCATGATTGAAAATCTGAAGTCGGTTTGAGCATATCAACACCTTTAAGATGCCCCATCTCATACTCCATATTTTCCCGTACATCCACTAAAAGAAAATCTGCTTCGCCATTTTCTCTTGCTTTTAGGAGTGTTTCCAAATTTTCTGAATTAATATTATCTGTTGCTAATAATTCGTGCACTACTATCCTTACATATCTTTAAAATAATTTTGAATTATAGTCAATAATAATTATAATTTACTTTGCTTCTTCTTCTGCCACATGCTTCAACTCTTCTTGTGCTAAGGCTTTGGCTTTTTGCTCTTTAAGCTGTTCTTCTCTATGCTCCGGTGTAGTAAAGATTTGACAATGGCAAGTACCTGTTTCAGGTATCTCTTTCTCTATCGCTGGTTTACATGGACAGATTCTGTCATCTGCACTTTTAAATTTACCTGGTTTAGACTCATCCGGATCAACCATGAAACAGGGACAAAATCTTTTACCAAAAAGTAATCTATGTCTTGCAAGGCCAAGCATTACACCTTCATTCACATCCTCATTGGCTGAATATACCCAACCTTGACTCGCGCATACTTTATCTGTAAATATTTTTGTTTTTACAAGCTCCGCTTTAAACTCTTCTGAATTCATATCTAATTGCTGCATCATCATCTGTCCTTAAATTCTGTTTTAGTTGTTTTATATTGTAGTTATATCTTAATCTAAATTAATATATAATAAGAAAAATCATCATAGGGTATATAATGCAAATAGATCATACTGTCTTGGCTAAACTGGAAACACTTTCTCATCTTCGTATAGATGATTCGAAAAAAGAAGAGGTTATGGGACAGCTTACTGAAATACTTGGCTACATAGATAATCTCAATGAACTTGATACTGATGCACTAAGTGCCTCTTTTTCAACACTTGAAGGTGGTACACCTCTGAGAGAAGACACACCTAGAGAAGCAACAACAATAGCTGCTGATATCCTCTCACACGCACCAGAAAGTCAAGATGACTTTTTCATTGTTCCTGCGATTATTGAATAAAAGAACACTCTATGTTAAAAATATATGGGATCAAGAACTGTGACTCTGTGAGAAAAGCGATCAAATTTCTCAAGTCTCATGATATCCCTTACGCATTTATGGACTTTCGTGAAACCCCTGTCGGGGAAGAGGCAATAAAAGAGTGGCTTAAACAGAGTGATATTAAAACACTTTTTAATACCAGAGGGACAACATACAGAACACTAAAGTTAAAAGAACTTAACCTAAGTGATGAAGATAAACAACTATGGCTAAGCAAAGAGAATATGCTTATTAAACGACCTGTCATTGCATTTGGCAATGATATAATAGTTGGCTATAATGAGTCACAATACCTAGAAAAACTACCAAAATTCAAAGGATAAACAGATGGCCGCTTTCGATATAAAAAAATTACTTCAGAGTGTTGTTTCGCACGGTGCCTCCGACTTGCACCTTGTGAGTCGTACAGAACCACAGATCAGACTTGACGGTGCCCTAAAGCCCGTAAACCTTCCTGTACTTACAGGTGAAGATATTGAAGAGATGTGCTACTCTTTAATTACTGAAAAACAAAAACAACAATTTGAAGAGAATGATGAGCTTGACTTTGCACTTTTGATTCCGGGTATCGGTCGTTTCAGAGCAAACTACTATCGTACTTTGGGAGATACTGCCGCCGCATTCAGAACCATTCCTATCGAGATACCTTCATTGGATGACCTAGGTGCACCGGAAGTCTATAAAAGACTTATGAAAAGAGAAAAAGGACTTATTCTGGTAACAGGTCCAACAGGTTCCGGTAAATCAACCACACTTGCTGCCATGCTTAATGAGATTAACTTGAATGAACACAAACACGTGGTCACCGTAGAAGATCCTGTGGAATTTATTCACCAAAATAAAAAATGTGTTTTCTCTCATAGAGGTGTGGGTGAAGATACAAAAACTTTTGCCCTTGCACTCAAATTTGCAATGCGTCAGGATCCGGATATCATCCTGATCGGGGAGATGAGGGATAAAGAGACTATAGAAGCTGCACTGACAGCGGCAGAGACAGGACACCTTGTTTTCGGTACCCTTCACACCTCTTCAGCACCTGGTACGATCAACCGTATTATTGATGTATTCTCCGGTGATGAGCAACCGCAGATCAGAGCTATGCTCTCATCATCACTTGTAGCGATCATCGCTCAGGCACTTCTCCCTAAACTTGGTGGGGGACGTGTAGCTGCCTCAGAGATCTTGATCACAAACCATGCGATCAACAACCTTATCCGTGAAGATAAAGTGCACCAGATCTATTCACAAATGCAACTGGGTCAAGGTGATACCGGGATGCAAACACAGACACAGGCACTCTTGAAATTCCTTAAAGATGGTAAGATCTCTCGTGATATTGCTTTGCAGTATGCCAACAAAGCGGATGAACTAGCAAAAGCAGCACAAGCTTATTAAAAAGTATTTTTAGTGACTTTTATAGATACAATACGCAAAAACCAGTAAATTAAAGAGGAATATATGGAAAATTTTTCAATGATAGACTTTAACTATTTTGATATTACTATTGGAGCCATAGTACTTATTTTGGGTATTAAAGGCTTTATGAATGGATTTATCAGAGAAGTGTTTGGTCTTGTTGGACTTGTAGGTGGTGTCTATTTTGCTTCCCGTTTTTCCGATACCGCTGCCAACTTCATAAACTCAAATTTTCTACAAATGGAAAACACAGCACTCCTCAAGCTTCTTGGTTTTATGGCTGTTCTTATTATTATTTGGGTGAGTGCAACCATATTGGGTTCTATTTTCTCAAAACTCACGAGTGCCAGTGGATTAGGTTTTATCAATCGACTTTTTGGTTTTATCGTTGGGGGCGGGAAATATTTTCTTATTTTTGCACTCATTGTTACTGCCCTTTCAAATGTAACGCTGGTGAAAGATAATTTAGAAAAGTATGTTCAAGACTCTGTACTTTACCCTTATTTGAAAGAAGCTGGTTCAAGTATGATAAATCTTGATCCAAAAGTGCTGGGGTTAGAAAAATCATCTACTACAGAAGTACTCAAAGATGTTGTAAATCTAAATGACACAAACAACACAAAAGCGAAAAATATCAAAATAGACAACAATACAAGCATGGTAAATCACTAAAGGTAACCTATGATCACATATCCTCTTCTTTTAGAAAAATTTAAAACCTTACTTAAAAGCAATACCCTCAAATTCACTAAACAAAGAGAACTTATTTTAAAGTTCCTTTATGAAAATGAAGGTCATTTTACGCCAGAAGATATCTATATGCTTCTTAAAAAAGAGTATCCGGAGATCAACATCGGAATTGCTACGGTTTATCGGACACTCACACTGCTGGAAGAGTCAGATATCGCCAGCTCTATCTCATTTGGTGCACAAGGTAAAAAATATGAACTTGGTCTTAAAAAACACCATGACCATCTTATCTGTACCGCTTGCGGGGAGATCATAGAGTTTTTCGATGAAACCATAGAAGAACAACAAGAGAAGATCGCCAAAAAGTTCAATTTTCAGATGACAGACCACACGATGAAGATCGTTGGACTTTGTGAAAAGTGTCAAGAGAAATAAGTCTACTACAAAAACAAGACGATAAATTGCAAAAGAAATATACATTACAATATAGGAGAAACCTTGATATTTGAAAATCAATATATTCAAGAGCGTATTAAAAAAACAGAGAAACTAAGAGAAGAAGGGATCAACCCTTATCCTAATCAAGTACAAAAAGGAACCCCTTCTAAACAATTTTTGGATGAGTGTGCCTACATCAAAGAGCAAGATGCTGATGAGAAAAAAGATGACAGCAAAAGCTACTCACTTACAGGCAGGATCAAGTTTATCCGTATCATGGGAAAAGCTGCCTTTGCCAAGATAGAAGATGCAGAAGGCCTGGTACAGATCTATTACAATAGAGATGAACTTCCTGAAGGTTTCTACAACACAGTGGCAAAAAAACTGTTTGAAGTGGGTGACATCATTGAAGCTACCGGATACCCTTTTGTAACTCAAACGGGCGAACTCACACTACACTGTAAAAAGATGAGAATTGTCTCAAAATCTATCTCTCCTCTTCCGGAAAAGTTCCATGGGCTTCAAGACCATGAACTTCGTTACAGACAACGATACCTCGATATGATCATGAACCCGGAAGTGAAAGAAAACTTCATCATGCGTTCCAAAATTGTCTCTTTGGTGCGAAGATTCTTTGAAGAGAAACAGTTCTTGGAAGTAGAAACACCTATGATGCACCCTATCCCCGGTGGGGCAAATGCAAAACCATTCATCACGCATCATAATGCTTTGGATGTTGAACGTTATTTACGTATCGCTCCTGAACTTTACCTCAAACGTCTCATCGTAGGTGGCATGGAAGCAGTATTTGAGATAAACAGAAACTTTAGAAATGAGGGTATGGATCAAACACATAACCCTGAATTTACAATGATAGAGTTTTACTGGGCATATAAAACCTACATCGAGTTGATGGAGATCACAGAAGCGTTATTTGACTACCTGTTTGATAACCTTGGACTTGAGAGAAAACTCCCATATGGTGACGTAGAGATAGACTTCACTACACCATTTGCAAAAATACCATACATTGAATCACTTACAAGCATTGGTGGTGTTCCCGCAGATGTAGCAACTGACAAAGAAAAAGCATTGGCTTACTTAGCGCAGAATAATGTAAAAGTAGATTCTAATCTTACACTTGGTTACTTGCAAGCTGAACTTTTTGATGAATTTGTTGAGGGAAAACTGATCAACCCAACCTATATCACTGATTTCCCGGTAGATATCTCACCACTTGCCCGAAGATCTGATGATAATCCGGATATTGCAGAGCGCTTTGAGCTCTTCATGGCAGGAAAAGAGATAGCCAATGGTTTCTCTGAGCTCAATGACCCTATTGATCAGTATGAGAGATTTAAGGGACAAGTGAGTGCAAAAGAGGCAACCGGTGATGATGAAGCAATGCATATGGATACTGACTACGTAAAAGCTCTCAGCTACGGTATGACACCCACTGCCGGTGAAGGTATCGGTATCGACAGACTTGTCATGATGCTTACCAACCAACACAGCATTCGTGATGTACTTTTATTCCCGGCTATGAAACCTGAAGCACCACGTCCTGAAATGGCTCCTATCTGTGCGGTAGAGAACAAGTGTAAAAAGTGTGGTAATGAAAATGCTGATGAACTCAAGCCTGCTAAAAAAGGTAAAGGGTTTTTCTGTATAGATGTAGCTGCCTGTAAAAAAAGAGTAGCAGAAAACAACTAAATACATACGTCATTTAAAGTAAAATTTGGATATAAATCCAACAATAAACCTATAAAGGAAAACTATGAGTTATGCAATAGAAACATTTGACCCGGAAATATTTGAAGCCATTGAAAATGAGAGAGAAAGACAAACAGACCACTTAGAGATGATCGCATCTGAAAACTTTACACTTCCTGCTGTGATGGAAGCGATGGGTTCTGTATTTACGAACAAATATGCTGAGGGTTACCCATATAAAAGATATTATGGCGGATGTGAATTTGCTGATGTAGTTGAGCAACTTGCTATAGACAGAGCCTGTGAACTATTTGATTGCAACTATGCAAATGTTCAACCTCACTCAGGAAGTCAGGCAAACGGTGCAGTCTATGCAGCACTTCTTAAAGCTGGAGAGAAGATCTTAGGTATGGATCTAAGCCACGGTGGTCACTTGACACATGGTTCTAAGCCGAGTTTTTCCGGTAAAAACTACTCATCTTTCACTTATGGTGTAGAGCTTGACGGTCGCATTAACTATGAAAAAGTAATGGAGATCGCTCAAATTGTAAAACCAAAGATCATCGTATGTGGTGCATCTGCCTATGCAAGAGAGATAGACTTCAAAAAGTTTAGAGAGATCGCTGATGCTGTTGGTGCTATCTTATTTGCTGACATCGCTCACATTGCAGGTTTGGTATGTGCAGGTGAACACCCTAGTCCATTCCCTTACGCTGATGTAGTAACTACAACCACACACAAAACACTTGCAGGACCTCGTGGCGGTATGATCATGACCAATGATGAAGATGTAGCGAAGAAGATCAATTCGGCTATCTTCCCTGGACTTCAGGGTGGACCACTTGTTCATGTGATCGCTGCTAAAGCGGTTGGATTTAAACACAATCTTTCTGATGAGTGGAAAACACATGCAAAACAGGTAAAAGCAAACGCCAACAAACTTGCTGAAGTACTTGTAGCTAGAGGGTACGATGTAGTTTCAGGTGGTACAGACAACCACTTAGTACTTGTTTCTTTCCTAGACAAAGACTTCTCAGGTAAAGATGCAGACGCTGCACTAGGTGCTGCTGGTATTACAGTAAATAAAAATACTGTACCGGGTGAGACAAGATCTCCATTTGTCACTTCAGGTGTACGTATCGGTTCTCCTGCACTTACAAGCAGAGGTATGAAAGAAGCAGAATTTGAGATCATCGCAAACAAGATCGCTGATGTTCTTGACAATGTAAATGACCATGATCTTCATGCAAAGATCAAAGGTGAGATGAAAGAGCTTGCACAAGATTTCATCATTTATGAAAAATCAATCTATTAGGTCGAATCATTAAAGTTTTTGATTTAGAATTTACTACAGATCATTACTACATTAAACGTCCTTCGATTGTTGAACAGATACAGTTCAACAATCGTACTTTCTATGCCAAATTTGAACGCATAGATGAACCACTGACTCCCCTGGTTTTAGATCAACATCTCGACAGACAATTTATCATCGCAGTTCCACTTCTTAAAGATGATCATACCAATTATTTGGTACTTGAGTATAAAGGGGAAGAGCATCAAAGATTTCATCATCTTGTAAAACATCTTTTTCATACATTACAGATAAATAACTATCATATCTACCAAGGTAAAGATGAAGAGAAAGTACAAGTTTTTATAGAAGTAGATAATCTTCCTCTAAAAGAAGCAGAGTTACAACTTCAAGCACTTTCTCTTGCCCTTAAACAAAAACTGACTAAAAAGTGGAAATGTTTACCCTCTGCTTCTCTACCGGAAGCTTATAATATTGTTACCCTGCCCTATTATGTATTTTTGGACTAAGCAGCTAGAGATGAATTGTGCTATAATTAATCATATCTAATCATGAGGATAGAAAATGGGTTTATTATTTGAGTGGGATGACAAAAAAGCTATCAGCAGCATGATATTAGTTTTGAAGAAGCGACTACGGCTTTTGGTGATGAACTCTCAATCACAATAAACGACCCACTTCATAGTGAAGATGAAGAGAGACTTATACTCATAGGTCAATCCAAAACTTTAAAAACTTTGGTTGTTGTGCATCTTGAGAAAAGTGAAAATATACGTATTATCTCAGCTAGAAAAGCAAACAAAAAAGAACAACAATTTTATGAGGAGCTTTAAAATGAATCAAAAAGATGAAATGCTAGAAGAATATGATTTCAGTAATGGTATTCGTGGTAAATATGCCAAGGCATACAAAGAGAGTAACAATATAATAAAACTGGACAAAGACATTAGCAAAGTCTTTCCAGATGCTAAGTCTGTCAATGATGCGTTACGCACTTTAATAAAGCTTGTTAAGGATGATGGGCATATTAAGGCGAGTTAGTCATTCTTCTAAGGTAAACATTGATATCTAGTATTCTGTATAAATTTATCACCGATTGATTTGTAGATAAACAAACAGGGTAGCAAATCAAAATGCAATTACTATCACCAGACCCTTTTTCTGACGATATTAAAAAAACCTATAGTGCAGCCTCTTTTTTAGCTGACAATAGAGTGGTTTTTAATATCAAAGGGAATGATTTCCGTTTAATTGTACATATAGATTATAAACGCAAGATAGTTCGTGTCAAGTTCATAGGGACACATAGTCAATATGATAAGATCAATGCAGAGAAGATATAAAATGAACCTAAAACCTATTAGAACAGAACAATCCTATGATGAAGCTTTGGATAGAGTTGATGTATTAATGGATCTGGACCCCAAGATAGGAAGTGAACAGAGTGATGAGCTTGAAATTTTAGTAATGCTTATAGAAAAATATGAAGAAAAATTCTGGAAAATAGAAGAACCAGACCCTATAGAAGCCATTAAAGTACGAATGGAACAGATGCATCTTAAACAAAAAGATTTAGTCCCTTTTATTGGCAATAAGAGTAAAGTTTCAGAAGTCATCAATGGCAAAATAGGACTTTCTCTCTCTATGATATCAAAACTATCAGTGGGACTACATCTTCCATTAGAGTTACTCATACAATCATCTAAAACTAATGTAAATGAGAAAATTTAAATTAAGCCAAATACTCTCCCTCTAAAACCTTATAATCTTATATATTTTATGAGGTTTTAAAAACATTCACTTTTTAGATGAAGATGGGTGGCTCATTTTCATATAAACGCCTCCAACTTCAAGTTCATTAAGCATTTGAAAAAGACGTTTTTCTTTTGTTTCTTCTCTTTTTGCTCCTTCAATCCAACTAAGATAATCATTTTGTTGATAGGGAGGTCTATCGTAAAAGTCTTCATTTAGACCTCTCTCTTCTAGTGCCTTTTTGACATAACTTGGCATCGTATTCAGGTGCCGCTTTAATTTTGAATAATCTTTTTTCATTTTTACATTCTTTCACTTAACAATATTTATAGTATACAAAAATTTAGTGGAATAACAATGCTAGTATGCGCAAAATAGCTTCTTATTTACTTAGAAAACCATAACATTATAATCTAACATATTTCATAAGGTTATTCGCTGTAGCGACGTTTAGAGACCTCTTTTATGTAACCTCCCATAGAAAACCTTATAAAATGTACTATATAGAGGATTTTATAATGAAAAGTATTAAA
>JAYEOF010000135.1:0-1832 GCA_034722695.1 Campylobacterota bacterium | reverse complement strand
CGTACATTGGCATAGACAAAAGAGTCTTTGTACCCTTCCAACTTACCCCCGCTTGCATTGGGGTGACCACCACCGTTTCCGATGTGGGCTGCCATTTGTGATACATCTAGCTTGTTGTTGCTTCTAAGTGAAAAATTACCTCTAAAATTGACATCCATGTAGAAGTCATAGTCCGGGTTGTTCAGCATGCAGGTATTACCTATGATAGAGGTATTTCCTACGTTATATCCGAGGATTCCTTTATACCCTTTATAGTTAATGGTAAGACGCTGTTTGTCTTTGGTTAAAAGGTCTGTGACATAGAAGGCTACGAGATTGTCTTTTGTATTGTTCTCTTCCTGCTTGAAAAAACTTTTTTTGATCTGGTGAAGGTCATCATCCAGTTGTATCGGTGCATTTTCACTCTCTACTCTCTCTTTCGCTGCTTCTATGAGTGAAAGCTTAAAGGCTCTGTCCTGTGCAGGGAATAAGATACGATTTACTTCTCTAGCGCCTGAGATCATACCAAGCATCACTTTTCCATATTCAAACAGTTCATCCTCACTGACCCAGATATCGATGGCATTGATCGCTTTTACGATAGTTGCCAGAGTATTCTCTTTATCAAATGCATAATGTTGCTGCAGCCAGTCATAGGTAATCAATGTCGCACAACGCGTAGTATCCAGTTTGTACCATGCAAAACGTTCTGCGGCAGAGGCACCGGTAGCATGATGATCAAGGAGTTGGAGCTTTGCACCTATACGTACAGCCTCTTTTTCTATCCAGTTTCCCTCTTTGCTTGTAAGGTTAAGGTCAGTGATAAGGATGAGTGCTTCTACATCATCTCCGTAGAGAAACTTATCTTGTTCGATCTTCTGGACCATCTCTTTAAGACGAGCAGTCACTTCCGGACCGTAGTTGGCATTGTAGCACTCTATGGTATTAAAACATTGTTGTGAAAGGTATTGGCATCCATAGCCATCGAGGTCTATGTGAGAGAGGTGGTAAACGTGTTGTTGCATTAAAGTATATCTCCTAAGGTAAGACCATTTAAGAAGTCATCTATCCTAGTTTGGAAGTTTGCTAAAAATGGAGAGATAGCACAGGTTCCAATGGCACCACTTGGACAAGTATGTGAATAGCTGGTACAGTCAAATACTGCAGGGGGTTTGCCCTCTGCAGCAAGTATTACACTGCTGATAGTGATTTCATGTATATCTTGTGCAAGAACAAAACCACCATGTGCACCTTTACGTGACTCCAAGATACCTTGTTTTGCAAGACTCTGTAAGATCTTAGCGAGGAAGCTTTTAGGTATATTCAGTTCATTGGCTAACTGTTCTGCACCGATAGGTTTATCGGATTTTCGTATGCTGTTTAAAGAGAGTAGAGCGTATTCACTTGCACGTGTTAATAACATTATATGAGCCTTTAACCCCATACTATAATAGTAGGGTTTAGTTAATTAGGAGTATTTTACTCTAATTTAGATTAGATGCAGATTTGCTAATGTCCATAAGTCTTAGGTAAGTTTAATATGATATTATTGCGTTCCCAAATTGAATTTTGGAAATTAAATTACCAATCAGGAGGTCATTATGGCTTTAGATCAGGCGAAAAAAGCAGAAATAATTGCTAAATATGCTAGAGGCAACAACGATACAGGTTCAACAGAAGTACAGGTAGCTCTTATTACAGAGAGAATTACTTACTTAACTGATCACCTTAAAACAAATAAAAAAGATCACTCTTCAAGACTTGGGCTACTTAAACTAGTAGGTCAGAGAAGAAGACTTATGAGATATCTTAAAAACACAGATCTTGCTAGATGGAACACTATCAAAGCAGAC
>JAYEOF010000134.1:0-1833 GCA_034722695.1 Campylobacterota bacterium | reverse complement strand
GAGATGAAGGAGATCATCAAGTGGTTAGATGTTGACAGTAAGCCTTTGTTGGTGCAGGGGACTGAAGGAGTGATAGATACTTTAATGAAGCAGATCAAACCATAAAACTTAATAAAATTATGAAGGAAACTTGACACAAGGTGACTAAAGTTGTATAATAACTTATATTTAAACAATTTTAAGGAGTTATTTTATGAGTATATTAGAAAAATTAACCAATCAAATGCAAGGCACCATTGAGTCAGGTGTGTCGCTTGCACTACATAATAAAAATCAGGAAGTTGACCCTATACACCTCATTTGGGCATTGTTGACCAACAGTGGTTCTATCCTACATCAAGCACTTAACAAGATGAATGCAGATAAAGCAGCCATTGAGTTGGAAGCAAAAAGTATAGCAAACAAGCTTCCTGCTGTTTCATCTGTTACAAAAGAGAATATAAAGCTCTCACAAAACTTAGTGCGTTCACTGCAAAATGCAGAAGGTGTGATGGCTGCCAATGGTGACCAGTATCTTGCTGTTGATGCTTGGCTTATGGCCAATGCCGGTGAAAGTTTCATAGCAGAGACACTCGGTAAGTATATTGATATGAATGAATATAAAAAGACTTTAGAGAGCATTCGTGGAGGCAAACAGATAGACTCTCAAAGTGGAGACGAGACACTCGAAGCTTTGGCTCAGTACGGTATAGACTTGAACCAAAAAGCCTTGGATGGTGAGCTGGATCCAGTCATTGGTAGAGATGAAGAAGTACAGCGTATGATGCAGATCCTCATCCGTAAGACCAAGAATAATCCTATCCTTATAGGGGAACCTGGAACAGGTAAAACTGCCATCGTAGAGGGGCTTGCACAACGTATCGTAAATAAAGAAGTGCCACTCAGTCTTCAGAATATGCGTGTGATAAGCTTAGATATGTCAAGACTCATAGCTGGAGCAAAATATCGTGGTGAATTTGAAGACAGACTCAAAGCGGTCATCGATGAGGTCAAAGAGTCTGCCAATGTCATCCTTTTCATTGATGAGATCCATACTATTGTAGGAGCAGGTGCGAGTGAGGGGAGCATGGATGCTGCGAACATCCTCAAGCCTGCTCTTGCACGTGGTGAGCTTCATACCATAGGAGCTACCACACTTAAGGAATATAGAAAGTTTTTTGAAAAAGATACTGCTTTGCAGAGACGCTTTCAGCCTGTTAAGGTGGATGAACCTAGTATCAATGAAGCACTGCAAATCCTTAGAGGGATCAAAGATAAGCTAGAAGCACACCATAATGTTACTATCACTGATAGTGCCTTGGTATCTGCTGCGAAGTTAAGTGATAGATATATTACTGACAGGTTCTTACCGGACAAGGCTATTGACCTCATAGATGAAGCTGCTGCAGAGCTTAAAATGCAGATAGAGTCTGAGCCTACAGACTTAGCCAAAGCCAAAAGAGATATCTCTACACTTCTAGTAGAGAAAGAAGCACTAAAAATGGAAGAGTCAGATAAAAACAGCTCTCGTCTTGAAGAGATAGAAAAAGAGCTAGCTGACCTTGAAGAGCATAAAACCACTCTTCAAAACCAGTTTGACAATGAAAAGCAGGTCTTTAATGATATCTCTGAGATCAAAACAAAGATAGATTCGCTCAAAACACAAGCTGAAGCGGTCAAGAGAGAGGGTGACTTTTCCAAAGTAGCAGAGATAGAACATGGACAGATCCCGGCAGAACAACAAAAGCTTACAGTTCTTGAAGAGAAATGGACTCAAATGATGTCTGAAGGGACACTCCTTAAAAACTCTGTAGATGAAGAGATGATAGCCAGTATTGTGAGCCGTTGGACAGG
>JAYEOF010000133.1:0-1849 GCA_034722695.1 Campylobacterota bacterium | reverse complement strand
GCTGCATGTTGCAGAGGCAGTGGTGAAGCACAACCGACATAGGTTCTGTAAATCATATACTCTTTCAGTATCTCTGCATCACCGGCTATGAATCCAGAGCGTAAACCCGGAGCAGAAGAGCGTTTAGAGATAGAGTTGATGACCAACACATTTTTAAAACTTTCATTTCCCACCTCTATACTTGCATTTAAAAGTGATGGTACAGGCTCATCCAAATAAAGGTCAGCATAACACTCATCATTAAGTAGTACAAAATCATGTTTAAGTGCCAATTCAACCCACTTTTTCAGATCATCCATCTGCATCACTGAAGAGGTAGGGTTATTAGGTGAATTCAAGATGACAAAATCTGCTTTTGCCAATGCTACTTCATCTACCACAGGCTGAAAATCATTCGAAGCATTGAGGTTTAGGTAAATCACCTCAGCTCTGCATGCTTTTGCTGCACCTTCATAGATCTGATAAAAAGGATTAGGAAAAACCATCACCGGATCTTCAATATCATGCAGTAAAAACTGAGGAAAGTTAAATAATACTTCTCTCGTTCCAAAGGTAGGGATGATCTGTGTATTATCCAATGTAAGATCAAATCTATTTTGAAGATACGTCAACATCCCCTCTCGTAAAACAGTTTCACCTGCTGTTTTAGGATATTTATTCAGTAGTGAAGCATTCTGATTCAATGCATCCAAAATAAACTGTGGAGTGACAAACTGTGGTTCACCGATAGTCAAACTCAATGGTGTATACTCAGCGTTTGGTACGATGTCTTGAAGTAGGGTATTAAGTTTCTCAAAAGGGTAGGTTTCAAAGTTCATTGTTGCTCTATTGTCTTTATTTAATATGAAGAGGATTATACCCTACTTGGGGTTAAGATTTGAAAAGTACACATATTTTGGAGGAATCGTTTTTATCATATATCATCTAAAGGGCACCTCTAATAATAGGTGATACTCACAACATTTCCAGCTTTTGTCTAGGCTAGGCACTCTTTTGAAGTCCTAGCCGTAGCTAAGTCGAAAAAGAGTAACAACGCATAGGCAAATGCTGGAATTGCCCGTAGGGTGGGCTTTGCAAACGCAATCTGTCACAAGATACTTACTTCATCTTAGCTTTGGCTAGGATTTGAAAGCCTCTTGCAACATCTTACATTTGCAAAGCCCATTGTGAGCATTACCTATTATTAGAGGTGCCCTAAAGTACCAACATCTCCCTGATACCATATTCTATTTTTTTCAATTCATCTTTATTTAGAGTGGCTATCTTATCTCCCATTCTATGCTTGGATATACTTCTGATCTGTTCTATCATAGCATCACTATTTTTCTTTAATTTATCTCTTTTTGGAATTCTGACACGAAGAGGTTCCGCATTGTCTATGAGGTTTGTTGTCATAGCCACAACAGTCACCAGATCTAAAACTTCATTCAACTTACTGTCAGACATCACGATAGCAGGTCTTATTTTTGCCACCTCTTCTGCTCTCTTTTGAGGATTAAAATTAACCAGAACAATATCGCCTCTGTTATAGTCCATCATCAACTGTTCCTTCTAATTGCATATTCTCTTTTAATGCATTTTCCTTTATTTTTTTCGCAGAGTTAAGCAGTGCTTCTCTTTTTTTATAGTCAAAAAATTCTTGAGCCAGATTAGCTCCCAGGTAAATACCCAATCGTTTATGTGCTTTTTTATCTTCAACAATAAAACTATCATCAGGGTCAATTTTCAGTAAAGATGGATTACGCACAAGATCTCTTGCACCATATATTTCGTTCATTGTCTATCCTTTGTCAAACTTATGTCATATATTATAACAACTTTATGAGAGGATGTCAAAGAGTAATACATA
>JAYEOF010000132.1:0-1856 GCA_034722695.1 Campylobacterota bacterium | reverse complement strand
ATGATTAAAAATTATTCAGATCATGCTGCCAATGAAAGAACATACTTGGCATGGGTACGTACATCCATTGCCATTATGGCATTTGGGTTTTTGATTGAAAGATTTGAAATATTTATAGTATATGTGGGTAAAGTCATTGAAGATGAACAACATTTTCAATCTTCTTTCTCTGCTGAACTAGTAGGACTTGGACTCTTCCTGGTCGGTCTATTGATCATGGTTACAGCAACATGGAGATTTTTTATGCATAAGGAAGCTATTGAATTAGATGAAACCATTTCATATAATGTAAAGAGAACAAATATTCTTTTGTCTGCATTAATTATTCTAATCGCAGTATTTTTACTTTTTTATATGGGGAATCAGATTTTAATTTAATATATGGGAAATTTAATAGATACTTGACAAAGGTTTGGATTATGCTATTGGGGTCGGACTCCTTTCATAGCTCCTTATTTATTTTAAAAATGATAAAATACAAAACAAAAAGGAAGAAAAATGACGAATTTTAAAAAAACAGTTGCAGGGGTAATGTTAACTTTGGCATTGCTGTCAACTACGACTGCCTATGCAGAAGAAGCACCTGCAAAGCCTACAGCTGTTACCACAGTAAATGAAGATATTTCACCTGAAGTACTGAATCTGATGGTCAGACATATGTCTGAAGATGAACTCTTTGTTGAAGCTGACGGATGGTTGCTTTTACTACAGGAAGCAGCTAAAAAAGTCTACGATACTAAAATTTCAGTACAAGATAAGAATACTGAAATAGATGCTTTAAGTGCACGGGACAACAACGAGACAGCAGCAGAAGAAAGAGAAGGGATCCAACAGAAGCTCACAGTGGCAAAGGAAGAAAAAGCTGCTATCCTTGAAGAACAGACAGAACTGCGTGCCCAAAGAAAGATCATCGTAAATAATCTTAATACCGTATTGGAAAATATCAATGAAAAGATCGGTACAGACGAGAATGGAAAAGAACTGGAAAAAGTACTTCCATACCGTCGTTATATCGATACCGTAAGTGGTATCTCTTTAGAAGTGACCGATGCTCACTCTGCATGGACAACTGTCACAGGATGGGTCATGTCTGATGAGGGCGGTATCTATTGGTTGATCAATATTGCAAAGTTCCTTGCTATAATTTTTGCAGCGATGTTTGTCTCTAAGCTGTTAAGTAAAGGAGCAAGAAGAGCACTGGAGCATACCCCAAGCAATTCACAGCTTCTCAATGATTTCATAGCAAACATTATCCATAAAGTGGTAATGCTTGTAGGACTTCTTGTTGCACTGGCGGCAATGGATATCAATGTGGCACCGATCATGGCAATGGTAGGTGCTGCAGGTTTTGTTGTTGCGTTCGCCTTGCAGGGTACACTCAGTAACTTTGCAAGCGGACTGATGATCATGCTTTACCGTCCTTACGACATAGGTGATGTGGTAGATGTTGCAGGGATTGTTGGTACTGTTGATTCTATGACACTGGTATCTACAAGCATTGTAACACCCGATAACAGAATGATGATCGTACCGAACAACTCGATCTGGGGTAATATCATCACCAATGTAACACATAGTGATACGCGACGTGTAGATCTGACCTTTGGGATCGGATATGATGACAATATTGAGCAGGCAGAACAGGTGATGAAAAAAATACTTGCAGATCACCCGCTTGTATTGAAAGATCCTGAACCTGTTGTTAAAGTAAACGAATTGGCTGACTCCTCTGTTAATTTCAATTGTCGTCCGTGGGTGAAGACAGCGGATTACTGGACAGTCTATGCAGATGTAACACGTGCAGTGAAAGAAGAGTTTGATAAAGCAGGTATCTCTATTCCTTATCCACAGAGTGA
>JAYEOF010000131.1:0-1870 GCA_034722695.1 Campylobacterota bacterium | reverse complement strand
GCATATACAAGATGTAACATTTGTGGTAGACCTCACTCAGTATACAGAGATTTCGGTCTTTGTCGTGTGTGTTTAAGAAAAATGGCTAACGAGGGTATGATCCCTGGTATGCGTAAAGCAAGCTGGTAAGGAGAATAAAAAGATGATGACAGATATAATTGCAGACTCTCTTACTCGTATAAGAAATGCTGCGCAAAGAAGACTAGACGTTACGACACTTCTTCACTCAAATGCTATTGAGGCAACAGTTGCTATTTTAGTAGACAAAGGTTACCTTGAGAGTTACAAAGTGAAAGAAGACGGAAACAAGAAAACAATTAAAGTGGTTCTTAAATATGACGAAAATGAAAAAAGCGTTATCAATGAACTTAAAAAGATCTCTAAGCCTGGTAGACGTGTTCACCAAGGTAAAGATGATATTAGAACATTTAAAAACGGTTACGGTACTTTGGTTGTTTCAACAAGCCAAGGTGTTCTTGCTAATGATGAAGCGTTTAAGCGTGGAATCGGTGGCGAAGTAATCTGTAGTATTTGGTAAGGAGATAAGATGTCAAGAGTAGGAAAAAGACCAGTTACCGTTGCAAGCGGTATTGAAGTATCTGTAGATGGTACATGTCTCGTGGCTAAGAAAGGCAATCTTGAAAAAAGACTTGAAACTCATGGTAGAGTTGAAATCAGCATCGATGGTGCTGAAGTTACTTTTACAAGAGTAGGTGAAGAGAAACAAGATGCAGCGTTCTGGGGAACATACAGAGCACTTTTTAACAACATTATCATTGGTTTAGATAAAGGTTACAGCAAATCTTTAGAGATCAACGGTGTTGGTTACAGAGCAGCTGTTCAAGGAAAAGTACTTAATCTTCAACTTGGTCACTCACATGATATTAATTTTGATATCCCTGAGGGACTTGAAATTAAAGTAGATAAAAATATCATTATTATCAATGGTACTGACAAACAAGCAGTAGGTCAAGCCGCTGCTGAGATCAGAGCGTTCAGACCACCAGAGCCTTATAAAGGTAAGGGTGTGAAGTATACTGATGAAGTGATCATCAGAAAAGCTGGTAAAGCAGCTAGTAAATAAGGGGCGGTAGATGTTAAAAAGTATTCAAAAAAGAAAAAATAAACTTCGCGCTCAAAGAAAAGCTAGAGTAAGAGCTAAGATCTTCGGAACAGATACTCTTCCTAGACTATCTGTATATAAGTCTAACAAACACTTCTATGCACAAGCGATCAATGACACTACCGGTGTTACATTGGCTTCTGCAGACGGAAGAAAACTTGGACTTAAAGTAAACCAAGAAGATGTAAAAAAAGTAGCTGCTGAGATGGCTAAAAACCTTGCTTCTAAAAATATCGACTCTGTTGTTTTCGACAGAAATGGTTACCTTTACCACGGTGTTGTTGCGTCATTTGCTGATGCACTTAGAGAAGCCGGAATTAAGTTTTAAGGAAGCATGATGGAAAATAGAAATAACGAAGAAATCGAAAAAGAATTTGAAGAAGTAATCGTAAATATCGGTCGTGTTACTAAAGTTGTTAAGGGTGGTAGAAGATTTAGATTTACTGCACTCGTAGTGATCGGTGACAAAAAAGGTACAGTTGGATATGGATTTGGTAAAGCCAAAGAAGTTCCAGATGCGATTAAAAAAGCGGTTGATGATGCACACAAAAATCTTGTGAAAGTAAACATCAAAGGTACAACTATCGCTCACGACATCGAGCACAAATTCAACGCAAGTAGAATCGTGCTTAGACCAGCGAGTGAAGGTACAGGTGTTATCGCCGGTGGTGCTGCCAGACCAGTACTTGAGCTTGCAGGAATTCAAGATGTTCTTAGCAAATCAATCGGTTCTAACAACCCAAATAA
>JAYEOF010000130.1:0-1873 GCA_034722695.1 Campylobacterota bacterium | reverse complement strand
AAGTAGCTCAAGGGGTAAAACTTTTTTAATTGATCAAAATCTAACAGAGAACAACTATTATTCCAGTAGATAAATAGTACTTATGTGAAGAATCTCTGTAAATTCATGTCTCAGTTTTTGTCTTACTCTTTCTATACAATGTTCTGATACTCTTTGAGTAAATATTATGATACAATGAGACCACCTAAATACTACCTCTACACGAGGCTTCTTAAGGAAACTGATGTCACATCTGAGTCGAATAACAACAATTTTTCTATTTTTATCTCTAGGAAGTATGACAGTTCTTTCAGCCCAAACAAGTCAAAAGAAATTTGATATTCAATCAGGTATGGTACTTTATACTATTAGTGGGGGAGGAAAACTTACAGAGAATGTGAATCTCACAATCAATGGAAAAGGTAAGTTGCGTTTTAAAGATTGGGGTGTTGTTGCACTTATAGAGGAGAATTTTGAAGAGATAACATCTGGAGTATTACAAAATATAGACACGATACAAAGATGTGAAAAGTTAGAAAACAAGTTGCGATTTGATGTAGATTTTAAGACTAAGAAAATTTTGGAACGTCAAATGCCTAAGGGTAATTTTCAAGAATATATTACAAAAGATCTTGTTAAGACCGGTCAAGAGGAGATTGCAGGATATACCTGTGATATTTGGGAAGGAGTTGGGGTACGAAAATGTATCTATAAGGGTATCCCTCTTCTTGTTGAACATTATCTTTTAGGAACTTACTACCGGAAAAAAGCATCAAGTGTTCAATTTGATATAGATACTTCAGCTGCTAACTGCAGCATACCGAACTACCCTATACAAAAATTCGCACTTTTTAAAACACATAGTAAAACTAAAAGTAAAAAATTGCCTCAGGAATTTTCTAAAATCTTAATAAGTGTAGGTAAGGATATGCAAAAGCAATACTCTGTTGATGAGATTAAAGAAGATAACTTTACTCCAGAACAAAAGAGAGTATGGTTAGATAAAATAGGTCAAAATATTTTTGAAAAGCAAAAAATGTTTTTACCACAATTTTTATTAAGCATGAAAAAGGCACGTGTTTGTTTGGCGCAGGCGGATAATTGGATAAAAGCAAATGTTTGTGTGGAAGATGTGGCACAGTTAAAAGTCCAATTGACAAAAGATAGAGAAAATAATATTGAACAATGGAAAGGTGAAGAGAAAGATAAGGTCTTAAATGATTTTGATGAAAATATCTCTTTACTTGAGTCAAGAATGAAATGTATTAGAGGTTCAAAAAATATTACAGATCTTTCAAGCTGTATGAAATAGAACTATAGTGAAATTTTACCGTATCTATATAGAGCTGACTAATGTTTGTGGACTTAGTTGTAGCTTTTGTCCTACAAAAGAGTTGCCATCTCAGCAGATGGACCTGGACTTTTTTGAGTCTGTCATCATACAAGCCAAAGCCTATACAAAAGAGATAGCCTGCCATGTTGTGGGTGATCCTTTGACATTATCTAACCTTTCAGACTACCTTGATATCATTCATCAACATGGATTAAAAGCGATGCTGACCACAAGCGGTTATTTCCTTAAAAAGCATACATATGATACACTCTTCCACCCCTGTATAAAACAGATAAATATCTCACTTAACAGCTTTAACAAAAATGATACTTCTATCACTTTTGAACAATATATCACTCCTGTACTTGCCATGTGCCATGCTAAGTTGGAGCGAAAAGAAGAACTGTTTATCAACCTTCGTGTATGGAACTTAGATGAAATGATGAGTGAACGTGCATTCAACGAAGTACTTTTTTCTAAACTCTCTGAAGCTTTTGATAGTGAACTTAATTTAGAGAACGTTTATAAAGAAAGACCAAGATCAATACGTTTAGCCTCTAA
>JAYEOF010000129.1:0-8521 GCA_034722695.1 Campylobacterota bacterium | reverse complement strand
CTCACTGAGAAGAAATGTCTGGATTGCATTTTTCACGTGCCAAAAAAGTATGAAAAAATTAGATTTTAAAGTATTGGAGAGAAGTAGATTTTAAAATGAAAAGAGTAAATATGATAAACAGACTGTCCAAAAACAAAATAGCCAGCTTAGGGCTTTCTGCCCTGACACTATTGATGCTAAGCGGATGTGTAAAGCTGGGTCCAAACTTTATGGGTGTTGGGAATCCACCGATCCCGGAAAAATGGAAGCATGATGGGAAAAGAAATGACAAAGCCATTGCACAGTGGTGGAAAACGTTCCATGACCCTGTTCTTAATACGCTGGTTCAAAAAACCTATACACAGAATCTTGATATCAAAGCTGCCGGTCTTCGCATTGTACAGGCACGTTCAGTTCTTGGCATCTCTGAGGGGCTTGCTTTCCCTCAAGTACAGACTATTTCCGGTTCAGCCTCATCTTCAAGAACAGGAGTATCAGATGTTGCTACAGCCGGTGTGAACTTTGATATGGGTTGGGAGATGGATATCTGGGGTAAATATGCCAGAGGCATAGAATCTTCAGAAGCAAACCTCTATGCAAGTGTCGCTTCCTATAATGACATTATGGTATCTGTGATCGCTGAAGTGGCACGTAACTATATTAACTACAGAACTGCCGAAGAACGTCTTGCCTATGCAAAACGAAACGTTCTGATCCAGGAACGTGTGACTAAGATGACTGAAATACAGTTCAACTCAGGTAATGTATCTGAACTCGATATGCAGCAAGCACGTACACAACTTTATAACACCCGTTCAGCACTTCCATCTTTAGAACTTTCAAAAGCAAAAGCACGAAATGCAATGGCTCTCTTAATGGGTACAGATGCAGGTAACGTGACAAAGATCCTTTCAGCAGGCAGTAAAAAACATAGTGATTCCTCTAGCAAATATATTGGACAGGAGAAACAGGGTGTGATGCAGATCAAAGAGAGTAGCTCTGATCTTCTCAATATTGCCATGATTCCTCAAGCCCGTTTAAATCCTTACAATAAGATCGATGCCGGATTACTTATGAGAAGACCTGATATTAAAGTTGCAGAGTATCGTGTTCGTTCAAACAATGCTCTCATAGGCGCATCCATAGCAGAACTCTACCCTAGCTTCTCACTCTTTGGAAATATCGGGTACAACACAAACAATGCCAGTGGTTCCTGGGTTTCAGGATCGAATGCGCTGGGTGTAACCGTAGGGCCGTCATTCTCATGGAATATTTTCCAATACGGTCGTATTAAAAACCAGATCCGTTTACAGGATGCAGTGTTTGAAGAGAGTTTGGTCAACTATAACAAAACTGTACTCTCTGCAGTTTCTGAAGTATCTGATGCACTTGAAGGCTACATCTGGACAAAAAAACAGCAGGTAGAGAATCGAAAAGCAGTAGATGCTACTGTTCGTGCCTTCAATATTTCTGTTATTCAATATAATGACGGTTTGGTAAATTATCAGCGTCTGCTTACTACAGTAGAAAAACTGACCAGTACTCAGGATCGATATGCTACTATCAAAGGAAATCTTTCTATTAATGCTATTTTACTCTATAAAGCACTGGGTGGCGGATGGCAGATAAGCAAAGGACGTTCATATCTCTCAAAAGAGACTGCAGTCAAAATGAAGAAGCGTGTTGATTGGGACAGATATCTTGACCCTGAAATGACAAAACTTCCTGAAGGAATGGAATAATGCAGGAGATAAGATAATGAATAATCCTTACCCGCATGAACTCTCTCTAGGTGATGTCTATTATTCACCTATTCTGGCAGTAGCCATACTCTCATTTTTAGCAGCACTTATCACGGTAATGCTCTTGAACAAACTGAAACTGACACGCTATCTCGCGGCACCCTCCTACGTATTTATTGCGATCATGGCGTTATATATGGTATTGATAGACACATTCTGGATTAAATTTTAAAGGTTAATGATGAAGAAAATAATAAAAGTATTGTTTACACTTGCTATTTTAGGATCCGCTGCATTTTTTGCTTATAACAAATACAGAGCATATATAGACAATCCATGGACAAGAGACGGACAAGTGAGAACACAAGTCATTCAGGTAACACCACGTGTCAATGGTATGGTAACTAAAATACATGTGGTAGATAACCAACAAGTGAAGATAGGTGATTTACTCTTTGAAATAGACCCTTCTCAGTATCAAGTTAAACTCAATCAGGCAGAGGCAAGACTTCAACGTACAAAAGAAGCAGCAAAAGGTACAAAGATCGAATTTGAACGTGTTAAAAGTATCTATACAAAAGACAAAGGTGCAGTTTCTCAAAAAGATCTGGTGAGAAATGAAACAAACTACTATAAATCATTGGCAGATATTGACTCTTCTGAAGAAGCAGTAAACACAGCAAAACTCAACCTCTCATACACTAAAGTGTTTGCAGAGGTTGATGGGTATGTTTCAAACATCAATTTCCAGATAGGCTCACAGGCTTCAGCAAATAAGCCTATTTTAGCACTAGTTGATGAAAACTCCTACTGGGTCTTTGGTTTCTTCCGTGAAGATGCCATTCCTGAAGTAGAAGTGGGAGACAGTGCCATGGTAACACTTTTGGCGTATCCAGACAGACCTCTTAGCGGAAAAGTAGAGTCAATTGCCTGGGGTATTTCACATTCAGATGGTAATCCTGGTAACAACTTGCTTCCAAGTGTAAAGCCTGTATTCCAGTGGATACGTCTTGCACAAAGGATCCCGGTAAGAATAAAACTTGATAAACTGCCTGAAGATGTAAAACTTCGTTTTGGTCTGACTGCTTCAGTGATGGTTCTTAAGAATGGAGAAAATAATAAATAGTTGCAAAGTAGCACTGACACTGCAATGTACCCTATTTTCATTCACCCTCTTCTTTATGATCTTTGGCATACAGTTTAGCAAATGGCTTTGCACTCAAACCATGCAGCATGATACTGAGTAGTATGGTTAAGGTCATCACTGAGAATATCGTTTCATGTCCTTCTATCGAACCTAGCTTGTGAACAACGATCAGCATATAGAGGATTGATGCGATTCCCCGTGGTCCGAACCATCCTATGAAAAGCATCGTTGAAAAGTCTGCTTTTCCTATCAAACTGATTGCTACAGGGATCATACGCAGAACTGTAAGGCTGAGTATGGAATAGATTAGGGTATTCATGTCCCAATAGTTGATGGTTGCAGGAATGAACGCAACACCAAAGACGACAAAAGAAATCAGTACAAGCAGTTCACCTTCACTCTCTGCAAACTCTTCAACATTATCGTGAAGTTCTTTACTATAATTCCCAAGAAAGAGACCGGAAAAAAAAGCAGCAATAAAACCATTGCCACCAAAATGTTCGGACAGATAAAAAGAAAATATAGCCAGTGCGATAGGTATAAGATTTTGATAATTATTTTCCATCCAGTTTTTTGCCAATGTCCATGTGGCGAGCCTTGCACCGAAATATCCTACTGATGCCCCTATAATAGCTCCAAACACCACTTGTTGAATGACATGTATCAGCCAGCCGTCCCCTTGTGCTTCACCACCTGCAGAAGTGCTGAGGATCACAGCTACAAGAGTAATTACCACAGGAAAGACGATACCATCATTCAAACCGCTTTCAACATTAATACTGGAGCGGATCTTCAGAGGGATACTTTTCTCACTGACGACAGCCTTGCCAAGTGCAGCATCTGTCGGAGCAAGGATGAGTGCCAGAAGCAATAGATACAATATTGATTCGTCAGGGAAAAATGCTTTGGCTACGTATGTAGAAAAAATAATTGTCAATGGCAAACCAATTAAGAGCAGTCGTGAAGGAATCTGCAATGAATGGCGTAACTTTTCCAAATTCAAAGCAGCGGCATCACTGAATAAAACAACGATCAATGCGATCTCAGCAATGATTTGAACCGTGTCTCCATTGAGATTTGTTGCTTCCTTTCCAAAAACCAGCGGTGAGAGTAAAATACCCACAATCGTAAAGATCATCGGTCCTGAGAAATAGAAACGAGACAGAAGTCTTGAAAAATAACCATATCCTAATATGACAAGGACTATAACCAATATTGAGAGTTGTTCATGCATTTTAAATACTATACCCTGTCACGATCGGTTCTCTGCCAGTCGATTGATCTGTGAAATATTCATAAGCAAGCAGCCCAATATACCCTCCAGATATATTAAAGACTTCGGTATATCCTTTAGCCTGCAGTGCAAGCACCGCATTGTATGAGCGTTGACCTGAACGGCAATGAATATAAACCGGCACATCTTTTGGTATCTCTTCGTAGCGCTGGCGAAGCTGGGACAGAGGTATATTGATTGCGTTTTTAATATGTCCCTCATCATACTCGAATGTTTCTCTGACATCGAGGATATAAGCACCATTTTCTACCAATTCACGTATTTTGGTAAATGAGATCTGTTTGAAGTCACCGTTAAGCAAGTTTAATGCAACATAACCCGCATAATTAACGACATCTTTTCCTGTACCAAATGGTGGAGCGTAACAGAGTTCAAGATCAGGCAGATTCTTTATGGTTGCATTAAATTTGATCGCTGTAGCGATCACGTCAATACGTTTATCGACATTCCCGCGACCGATCGCCTGTGCACCCAGTATTTTCCCGGTTGGTTTTTCAAAGAGCAGTTTAAAGATCAGGTATTCTGCATCGGGCATGATGCCGACTTTGTCTTTTGGGATGATCTGTGCCCAGTCGTAATCGATATCCATTTTTGAGAGCATCTTTTCGTTCAGGCCCGTACTGGCAGCATTGAAATTAAAGACTTTGACGACAGAGGAGCCAATATATCCTGTATTGTTGACGGTTCTGCCGTGAATATGATCAGCAACGCTGCGTGCCTGTTTGAGTGCCGGTCCTGCCATAGAGAGCTTGAAATTCTCTTGGGTCAGGCTGTTAAAGACTTCAATGGCATCTCCCACCGCATAGATGTTAGGATCGTTGGTAAGATAGTTGGGATCAACTTTGATGGCACCCGTTTTCCCAAGTTCCAGACCTGCCTGTAGAGCAAGGTCAGTTGCTGGTACAATACCGATGGAGAGCACCACTGCTTCAGACTCTATCTCTTTGCCTGATTGGAGAATGACTTTGTTGGTATCAAATGCGGTAACCCTATCACCTAAAATCAGCTCCACACCATGGTCCATGATCTCTTTATGTAAGATCTGAACCATATCGGGATCAAACTGGTTGAGGATCTGGGGTGGTGACTGGACCAAGGTGACCTGAAACCCCGCAGCAATAAGGTTTTCCATCACTTCAATACCTATAAAACCCCCACCGATAACAGTGACTCTTGAAGGTTTGCTTGTCTCAACAAAGGTATGGAGTTTATCGATATCTACAACATTCCGCAGTGTAAAAACATTGGCTGTTTCGATACCCGGAAGTTTGGGGACAATGGGTTTTGCACCGGGGGAGAGAATGAGTTTGTCATAGGACTCTTTATAGATTCTGTCATCAAGTAGATTTTTGACTTCAACCTCTTTCTTTTCTCTATCGATAGAGATCACTTCATTGTTCACTCGTGCATCAATATTGAACTGTCCTTTGAACAGTTCAGGATTCATCATTACAAGGTCTTCAGTCTGTTTCACTTCACCGCTTAAGCGGTAGGGAAGGGAACAATTTGAAAAAGAGACGTGAGGCCCTTGCTCAAACATAATGATCTCATCATCTTCTCCAAGTCTTCTCAAACGCGCAGCTACCGATGCCCCGCCGGCAACACCGCCGACGATAAGATATTTATGACTCATTTTTTATCCTTTTTTGGTTCGTTTTATCTCTCTTCATTTAGTGGATCAATTTGAATAAAATGCTTTGTACCCGAATCAGAAAGTGAACGGTAGATCCATGCGATAAGCTGTTCAGCGATGATAATGACTATGACTACAGTAAGAAATGATACCACGCCATGAATGGGACCGCTAAATACAACACTATCACCAAAAGAGAGGTTGATGGCTTCAAGGATCACGAGCTTTGAAATAAAGAGTATGGCCCATGCAGAGATAGCCCGATATATTTTGCTTGTAAGCCCCATCTTTGTTTCAAGAAAATCTGCAGCATAATGTTCTATTTTAATTGCTACCTGCATCAAAAACTGAAGTAAGATAGCAGTAAGAAGTGAGATCATGAACGTTTCTATAAAAACATAATCCCAATATTGGTTAAAAAAGTTCAGTACTGTTAAGTCAATGAGAACCACAATAGTATATTTGATAAAGAGTTGCTGTCGAACGCTGTATGCCATAAGTTGCTGTTTTTCTTCTGCCATGAATACTTTCTCCTATAGACTAAATTTTAATTTCATTTTTGATCGTTTTGGGACTTATATATCTAGAGGTATGGCCCTGTTCATATCTAGCTTCCCAAACGTTTCTCCATCTTTTGTTTCCACATGCAATGTAGCATCATAAGGAGGTTTATGGTCTCTTAATACATCAATTAAATGACTTAAGACCAAACCATGATTTCTGCCTATTGGAAATGTTACCTCTTCTATATGTGACCCATGGATCTTATCTGCTAATGCATTCAATGCACACTGGTAAGCACTCTCATTTGTGATATATTGCAGATAATAGTCACGCATGATCTTAATATTGCCAAGCCATGCTCTACGCTCATCTGCATTGATCGTATCATTCTCTTTAACTCTATTGGTATATTTTTCGATCAAGGCATTTGTTTTTTCCTGAAGAGAATCAAAAGCCTCTTGGGGATTGGCACAATGTTTTTTAAGTAGACCCATTAGTTCACTACTGCTGAACTCTTTTCCACTAACATCATAAAGATATACTTTTTTGTCTTTTGTCGTTTCAAAACTCAATGCTTCCAAAAGTTCAACTGCAGCCTGTAAAAATGTATATCTATCAGGTTTAGTCTGATCGAATGTAACCCCTTTACCTGAAACTTTTGGTTTTGCACCTACATATTTTAATTTCATTTCTTCTCCTTTTTATCACATTACATTCATTTCTTTAAATGTATATTTTATTGTAACATAAACTTCAGAGTAAATGAAAATATTTGAATAGTACTTTATAAATAAAACTGATAATGATAGAAGTTTAATAGATTCTTTAGATATAATTTTCTATAGTAATCATACTCAAAAAAATTATAATGATGAAAAGTATTGAACAAAGAGAAGAGAAAGTAAAACTTGCTTAAAACTTTTCAGGAACAACCTTGTAATCATATTTTTTAGGTTTGTATTTGCTCTTTTTCATTTTTTTGATTTTAGGTGCATCAAAAGATATCTCCTCATAAGGGATCAGGCTAAGTAAGTGAGAGATACAGTTTAATCGGGCACTTTTTTTATTATCTGAATTGACCACATACCATGGTGCATGTTTAGAATCTGTGGCCAGGAACATTTTATCTTTTGCTTTGGTATACTCATCCCATTTTTCCTGAGCTTGCAGATCCATAGGACTCAGTTTCCAGTGTTTACGCGGATCGCTGATCCGTTTTGCGAAACGTTCTGCCTGTATTTCCCGACTGACCTCAAACCAGTATTTGATCAAGATAATGCCATTATCGACAATGGCTTGTTCAATAATCGGCGTAAGTTCGAGAAAACGCTTATACTCTTCATTTGTACAAAAACCCATAACACGTTCTACACCGGCACGGTTATACCAGCTGCGATCAAATATAGTAATTTCACCGGCAGACGGAAAACGCTCAATATAGCGTTGTATATACATTTGTGTCTTTTGACGGTCAGATGGGGCAGGAAGAGCATTGACCTGGAAAACCCTTGGGCTCACCCTTTCAAGAATTCGTTTGATAACACCACCCTTCCCTGCTGCATCACGGCCTTCAAACACAATAATGATCTTCTGTCCTGACTGCTTCACCCACCCCTGAAGCTTACAGAGTTCAACCTGCAGCTTGAACAGCTCTTCCTCATATTCTTTTTTTGAGAGTTTTTTACTCTTTTTTGACATGATAGGCTCCTTAATCTTATTTTTACTGACCAATAGAATACAGACACACTTCACCTAAAAGTGGATAATCACACCCAGTCAATGATCTTTTTCATTCATTCTACTTTTAGAAAAATTTATATTATATTATAACATAGAATTTTACCAAGTGTGTCAATCATGTCCCTTTGATTAGACAGCTTCGTTACTGCTTCTGTGATGGTTCTTGAGAATAAAGGAGATAAGACTAAGTAAAACTAGACTATAATCCCACTTTGTAGACTAGTTTTTATCATAAAATGGAGTAAATATGTATAAGAAGATCACAACATTTATTAAAATGTTTGTAGTTGCAACTATAGGTTTAGTCGGATTGAGTAGCCCAGTACTGAGTGAAGAAGATCATCATGATCATAAGATGCATGAATGGGAACTTGGAGTCTCTATGGGATACGCAAATCTGAAAACAGAAGATGAAGAAGGTGTAAATTTACATTTACATCTTTTAAAAAGATTAGAAGGTGATGGCATTCAGAAATACTTTT
>JAYEOF010000128.1:0-25339 GCA_034722695.1 Campylobacterota bacterium | reverse complement strand
ACACTTGAAGATCTTTATCTTACACTTAAATCAATAGAAGATAATAAACCAATTAACGAGATAGTTGTTGATCCTCATACTGTGAAGTATGCGAACCTCGCACTCGAACGTATGCTGGCGATAAAATGAGAAGCGTTAAGCAAACGATAACTGCTTATCGTTTGTAGCTTCGGAACCAAAACGGTCGGAGCGAAGCGTAGCCGTGAAGGCTAGAAACATTAGAAGGAAATCATAGATGTTAAAAGAAATATTTTTAAAAGCTTTAGTGGCTGAAGATATAGGAAGAGGCGATCTTTTTTCCCGTATCAGTGACGGTAAAGAGATACGTGCTTATATCATTGCCAAGAGTGATGGTGTCTTTGCAGGACGGGAATATATTGAAGTAGTGGCAAAGATGTATGATCTTGCTCTAATGTGGGAAGTTAGAGACGGTGAAACCTTTCAAAAAGGGCAGAAGTTATTGTTTGTTACAGGGGATTCTAAAACCATTCTCTCTTTGGAGCGTTCTATCCTTGATATGGTACTGCATGCCAGTTCTATAGCCACTTTGACAGCCCGCTATGTGGAAGCCATTAAAGATACAGGTGTCAAACTCTTGGATACCCGAAAAACAAGGCCGCTGCTACGTGAATTTGAGAAGTATGCTGTACGTTGCGGTGGAGGGATCAACCACCGTATGGGACTTGATGACTGTTTGATGCTCAAAGATACACATCTGCAAACCATTGATGATCTGGATGCTTTTATGAAAGAGGTGCGTCAAAAGATACCATTTACATCAAAGGTAGAGATCGAGTGTGAGAATTTAGAAATGGTTAAACGTGCGATGAAAGCAGGTGCCGATATCGTGATGTGTGACAATATGTCTTTAGACGAGACCAAAGAGGTTGTAGCCTTCAGAAATGAAAATTACCCGCATATCTTACTTGAAGCCAGTGGTAATGTAACACTTGAGACTATAGCATCTATAGCAACAACAGGAGTAGATGCCATCAGTTCCGGTTCTGTGATACATCAGGCAAACTGGATCGACCTCTCCATGAAAGTAGAAGATGGAAAGTAGAAAGTAATAGAGCGTTAATACTATTAGTGTATAGTAGAATAAGAAAAAGTCGAGGGTGATAATGACATCAATACGGTTTCCTTATGAGGAAGTAAAAGAGAAAATACAGAGAGCTGAGTGCATTACCATACTTTCTCATTTGAACCCTGATGCGGATGCTATAGGTACAGCGTTAGGTATCTACAGTTTACTCAAAAAAGAGAGGACAAAAAGAGTTGAAGTAGTAAATGGTTCAAAAGCTTTGCCTCTTCATCTTGATTTTTTGCCCGGATTTAACAAAATAAAACATCAAATAGAGTATGGAAACTCTTTGATCATCTCTTGTGATTGTGGAAGTATAGATAGACTGGGGTTTGACCTTACTGGTAGAGAGATACTTAATATAGATCATCATCAAAGCAATACGCAGTATGGAAGTGTGAATATTGTTATAGCAGACTATGCTTCTTCTTCACAGGTTGCATTTGAACTTTTTAAAGAATTGTATACTGTAGATGCAGATACAGCAGCATGTTTTTATACAGCATTGCTTTCAGATACAAGGTACTTTACGACTACATCTGTGAAGAAAGAGGTGTTTGATGTAGCACATGCATTGGTTGAGGCAGGTGCAAAACCTGATGATATAGCATATCATTTGACGCAAAGACGTCCTTTAAGTTCTTTACGTATTTTAGAAAAAGCCTTAAAATCTTTGACCTTGCATGTGGAAGCAAGAGTAGCAGTATTAGCAGTGACAAAAGAAGATATAGAAGCTACAGGTGCTACTGTACCGGATATGGAGGGTATTGTCGATTATGCAAGGTCTTTAGTAACGGTTGAGATAGCCATTTTTGCTATGGAGTTAGATGAGGGGATACGTATCTCTTTACGCAGTAAAAATGTGGATGTAAGCCAAATTGCTTTTGCTTTTGGTGGAGGTGGACATAAAGTGGCAGCAGGTTTTACTATGAAAAAAAGTGGATTGCAAGAAAGTATCGATACAATTTTAAAAAAAATAACAGAATCAGGATTATTAAATGGCAAAAATGAAAAAAAATAGAAGTGGCGGAAAAATAGTTACAATACTGCTGTTAATAGGCATACTTGCAGGAGCAGGATATATCTATACTGCCCCTGAATTTGAAAGAGAAAAACCTCAGATAGAAGGAGCTGATAATGTTTTTTGGAATCGTAAGGATCCACTGAGCATTAGCTTAAAAGACAATGTAGGACTAAGCAGCTATGAACTTATTTTAAGTGATGGTGATAAAAGTGTGATCGTGGGGCAAGGACCTTTTCCTGATCATACGAAAGAACAAACCTTATCAGTGAAATATCCAAAAAGTAAAGTGTTAAATCCTAAAGCGAAACACTTTACTTTGCAGGTCAAAGTCAGTGATAGAAGTTTCTGGAACATGATGCAGGGAAACAGTGCGGAAAAAACACTTAAGATAAATGTGGATTATAAACGTCCAAATGTTAATGTTTTGGCAAATTCACGTATGATCAACCAAGGTGGATCTGCTTTGGTCGTGTTTCAGGCTGAAGATGAAAATCTAGATAAACTCTATGTTGAAGCAAATGGGAATCAGTTTAAGCCACAACCTTATAAAAAAGAGGGGTATTATGCTGCATTGATCGCTTGGCCATTTACTCAGGATACTTTTTCTGCAAAAATTATTGCTACCGATCTTGCAAAAAACAAACGTGTAACCGAGATACCGTTTTATCATAAAAATCCGGCATATAAAACATCACAGATTCGTGCAAGTGATAAATTTATTGATGGAAAAATCACTGATCTGGCGTCCAGTGATCCGGAATATGCAAGTATTACAGATAAACTTGACAAACTGAAAGCGATTAATGAAACAATGCGTCTGAAAAATGAAGATATGATTCATGCTTTAAGTAGAAATGTTTCTGATGAAATGCTGGATTCATGGAAAATGAAAAAATTCTATCCTCTAAGAAATGGTGCCAAAGTAGCAAGTTATGGTGATCATAGATTTTATTACTATAAAACAAAAGAGAATGTAGTTTCAGAATCATACCATGTCGGGTATGATCTGGCGAGTACAAAAATGGCAGATATCAAAGTATCAAATCCTGGTACAGTAGTTTATGCAGATGACAATGGTATTTATGGAAATATGCCGATGATCGATCATGGTTTAGGACTCTACTCACTTTATGGACATTGTTCTCAAATAGTGGTTAAAGAGGGTGATGAGGTGAATGCAGGAGAAGTTATTGCCAAAACAGGTAAAACAGGACTTGCACTGGGTGATCATTTGCATTTTGGTATGGTGGTCCAAGGGATTGAAGTAAGACCTATTGAGTGGTTTGACGGGAAGTGGATCAAGAAATTTATAGACAATGTGTTTAAAGAGGCAGACAATATCATTGCGCCGCCACCAGCAAAAGTGTCAGATACCAAATAATGGAATAATCCACAAAGGGTTCACAGACAAATGGTATACTTTTGCAATTATTTATATTTTATAGTATAATAGCATAAAAATTTTAGAAAAGGAGAGAGCATAATGCAGCAACGAACCATCAAAAAACCTGTTGAAGTTGTCGGTATAGGTCTGCATAAAGGTGAGCCTATCAAGCTTAGACTTGAGCCACTGTCAGCAGATGCAGGTATCATATTTTATCGTGAAGATCTAGCAATGAGCATACCCCTCTCTCCTAAAAGTGTTATTGATACACGTATGGCTACCGTGATAGGTAGTCAAAAAGGGTATATTTCGACTATCGAACATTTTCTTTCAGCACTTTATGCCTATGGTATAGACAACCTTCGTGTTATTGTTGATGGTAATGAAATGCCTATTATGGATGGCTCATCCATCTCCTTTTGCCTCTTGCTTGATGAAGCAGGTGTACAAGAGTTAGATGCTCCCAAAAAGGTCATTCGTGTGAAAGAACCGGTTGAGGTACAGGACGGCGATAAATTTGTACGTCTTTTACCTCATGACAGTGCAAGATTTGACTTTAGAATCAAATTTGACCACCCAGTCATAGGTGAGCAGAGTGAAAGCTTTGATTTTTCTACGCATAACTTTATTGAAGAGATAGCCAGAGCAAGAACATTTGGGTTTGCTAAAGATATCCAGTATCTGCAGAGTCAAAATCTTGCACTTGGAGCAACACTGCAAAATGCCATAGGACTTGATGACCATAAAGTACTCAATCCTGAAGGGTTGCGTTTTGACAATGAGTTCGCTAGACATAAGATCTTAGATGCCATGGGCGATATGATGGTTTCAGGACACAATATTTTGGCAAAGTATGAGTCATTTGCAGGAAGTCATAATCTTAACTATCAGCTCACTTCCAAGTTACTTTCTGACAGCAAGAACTATGAACTTGTAGCAGTCGAAGAGTTACAAAGCAGAGCATTTGCAAAGTCCTTCGCATAACTATCAGCTCCTTGTCATCTCTATCTCTTCACCTCTTCTTTTAGGGGTGTATGAAGATGGGTTACTCATTAAAACAATGAGTAGTGAGAAAAAAACCTCTGAAACCCTTTTGCCACTTTTGAATCAATGTATGGATGAATATGATATTGAAAATATTATCTATACCCGGGGACCGGGCTCTTATATGGCAATAAAACTCACCTATATTATGTTGAAAACCATAGAGATCGTACGAGGTATACCGTGTTTTGGCTGTAGTGGTTTTGCTCTGAATAGTGGACAACCTATCAAAGCTGTGGGGAATCTCTATTTTATCAAGGAAAAAGAGACTATAATTACAAAAAAATATGAACAGCCGGTAAATGCAAAGTTTACATTGCCTCAGAGTATTCATGATCTTGAATTAGATGAAGAATCTACACCAGAGTATGTACTGCCGGCTGTTTAACGGAAGAAGTATAAATGTTTATAAGTGTACCAGCTACCTCTGCAAACTTAGGACCAGGTTTTGATACTTTAGGTCTTGCAGTGGATCTAAGAAATGAAATCATTATTACACCATCTAAATTTTTAAGTATTTCAACACATGGTGAAGGTGCAGATAATCCTAAGATCAAGAAAAACTCTCTATTCTTAAGTATTTTTAACGAAAACTATAAACGACTTTCAGGAAGAACAGATAATTTTAGATTTGAATTTCATAATCGTATACCTATTTCCAGAGGACTTGGAAGTTCTTCTGCTGTGATCGTTGCAGCATTGAGTGGCGCTTATACCGCAGCAGACAAGAAATATAATAAAAGAGAGATCCTTAATCAGGCACTTCGTTATGAACATCATCCGGATAATATCACACCGGCAGTGATGGGTGGATTTAATGTTGCATGTGTTGAGGGTGACCGGGTTTATAGTAAAAAGAGACGTATGCCGGACTATTTAAGAGCAGTGGTGGTAGTTCCTAACCGTACTATTTCTACAGCCAGGTCTCGTACAGTTTTACCTAAGATGTACAGAAAAGAAGAGACGGTTTATTCTCTCTCACGTGCAGCGTATATGACTGCACTTTTTATGAGTGAGTCTTGGGATCTTCTGCGCATTGCCTCTAAAGATAAGTTACATCAGGCAAGACGTATGAAAATGATGCCAGAACTTTTTGATGTACAAAAACTTGCATTAAAGCACGGTGCTCTTATGAGTACGCTTTCAGGTTCAGGCTCTACTTTTTTTAACCTTGCTTATGATAAAGATGCAGAGAAAATCGCACAAGCCTTACAAGCACGTTTCCCTCAATTTAGAGTTTTTACGCTCTCTTTAGATAATAATGGTGTCATGACCAAAAATTAAGCTTTGCGCTTAATCTCTTTTTGGGTATAATACGCGATGAAAAAATCACAGCCTGTACGAATGTGCATTGCCTGCCGTAGTAGACATCCTCAAAACACTTTGATACGATTAAAACTAGAGGGTAAAGATGTAGTAGCATTTGATGGTCAGGGTAGAAGTTTTTACCTTTGTGCTGTTTGTAGCCAAAATGAAAAAAAAATCAAAGGCTTAACGAAACGTTTTAAACAAGATGAGGAATGTTTTGTTAAGCTTTTAAAGGAGTTGATCAAGAATGGATAAAGTTAAAATCCAAGAAATAGCAGATGAAGCGGGATTGTCAAACGGGGATCTGCTGGATAAAGCCAAAGAGTTAGGTTTTGATGTTAAAGCAGCCAATAGTACTATTAGTATGGAAAATGCTGGTATTCTCGTAGATTATGCGATTAGCGGAACATTGCCAAAAGGGTTTAATAAACCAGGCAGTAAATCCAAGATCACAGTGGTGAAGAAAAAAGTAGAAACAGTTGTAGAAGAAAAAGTACTTGAAGCAGTACCTGAAGAGATTATTGAACCTGCATCTTCTGAAGAAGTTGTTGTTGAAGAAACTGTTGCTGAAGAGATCGTTACTGAAAAAGTAACCGAGTCTGCAGAAGCAGTATCAGAGGAAACAGTTGAAACTGTGGCAGAAGAGATTGTTCCAGAAGAGACTGTTGTTGCAGAAAAGCCTGTAGTAAAAGAGGTGAAAAAACGCAGAGGTATCTCTGTTGTCAGTAAAAAAACAGAACCTGAAAGTGTACCTGCAACTACAGAAGAGGGTGAAGAGAAACCAAAAAGAAGGGTTCTTTCCCGTACTGGTATCAAAATCGTTAGAAAAGCAAAGCCGGCTCCTGTAAGAGCAGGAACTAGAATTTCTATGGGTGACCAAACACCTTATATAGCTAAAAAGAAACCTAAAAAAGGTCCTGCTGAAGCTAGAGATTCTGGTAAAAAGATCGATATTTTCAATCATGACAGTATGAGTAGTGATATTGATAGTGGATTTGGTGATGAAGAGGTAGTACTCTTGGATTTCTCAGATAAAAATATCTATGAAGAGATGATGAGGCAAGAGCAGAAACGTAAAGAAGAAGCTAAAAAAAGAGAAGCAGCAAATGGTGGACCTGCAAAAGGCAGACAGCCATTCCGTCCACAACAGAGACGTTCTCTTAAGCGTGGCGGTAAGCGTAAAAAGTATATTAAAGAGGAGAACACAGAAGTAGTAACTTCTGTAGAGATCCCTGAAAATGTAAGGGTTTATGAATTTGCTGAAAAAGTAAACCGTTCTGTGGGTGAAGTTGTAGGTGTACTGTTTGCACTTGGTATGATGGTGACAAAAAATGACTTCCTCTCTAAAGATGAGATAGAAATTCTTGCAGAAGAGTTTGAAGTAGAAGTGACTACGATCAATCCACTGGATGAGCTTGATTATGCAGATGCTTATGATGCAGTAGAAGATGAAAACCTTGAAGAGAGACCACCGGTCATTACCATTATGGGTCACGTTGATCATGGTAAGACATCACTTCTTGACAGAATTCGTACAGCCAAAGTAGCAGATAAAGAAGCAGGTGGGATCACACAACACGTTGGTGCATACCAGGTAGAGAAAAACGGTAAGAAGATCACTTTTGTCGATACTCCGGGTCACGAAGCCTTTACCGAGATGCGTGCACGTGGTGCTCAGGCAACAGATATTGTTATTATCGTTGTTGCAGCGGATGATGGTGTAATGCCACAAACCAAAGAGGCGATCGCGCATACTAAAGCAGCAGGTGTTCCTATGATCATCGCAGTGAACAAAATGGATAAAGAATCCGCAAACCCAGATAACGTTAAATCACAGCTTGCTGAGATTGATGTTATGGCTACCGACTGGGGTGGAGAGTATGAATTTGTTCCTGTATCTGCACATTCTGGCTTGGGTATAGATGATCTTCTTGAAACTATTTTACTTCAAGCAGAAGTTATGGAGCTTGGAGCAGATGCAAGCAGAGAGGCAAAAGCTGTTGTTGTTGAAGCTTCTCTTGAAAAAGGTTTTGGACCAGTCGCAAATGTGATCATCCAGAATGGTACGCTTCATGTAGGCGACAATGTCATCGTAGGTAAAACATATGGTCGTATTAAAGCGATCAAGTTAGACGATGGATCTTCAGTCAAAGCAATTGGGCCAAGTACACCAGCTGCTATAGTAGGACTTAATGAAGTACCGGGAGCAGGTGAAGAGCTTATCGTTATGGGTACAGATAAAGAAGTACGTGAATTGGCTGAAAAAAGAGCTGAATATGATAGATCGAAACAACTCTCTAAAAGTACAAAAGCAACACTTGATGATCTTTCTGCACTTATTGCAGAGGGACAACTCAAATCTCTTCCTGTTATCATCAAAGCAGATGTTCAAGGTTCTCTTGAAGCCATTAAAGGCTCTTTAGAAAAACTTAGAAATGAAGAAGTAAAAGTAAACATTATCCACGAAGGTGTGGGTGGGGTAACTGAGAGTGACCTTACTCTTGCAGATGCATCTGAGCACGCAGTGGTACTTGGATTTAATGTCCGTCCTACGGGTGCAGTGAAGAAGAAATCTAAAGAGTTGGGCATAGAGATACGTTCATACTCTATCATTTATGATCTTCTTGATGATGTAAAAGCATTGCTTGGCGGTATGATGAGTCCGGTGATCTCTGAAGAGGTAACAGGACAGGCAGATGTTCGTGAAACATTTGTTGTTGGAAAAGTGGGAACCATCGCAGGTTGTAAAGTTTCTGACGGTTCTATCACAAGAAACTCTAAAGCAAGACTTATCCGTGACGGTGTGGTAGTGTATGAAAGTACTATTTCATCACTTAAACGTTTCAATGAAGATGCAAAAGAAGTGAAGAATGGTTACGAGTGTGGTATCATGCTTGAAAACTTTAATGATATTAAAGAAGGTGATGTGATCGAGACTTTCAAAGATGTTGAAGAGCAAGTGACATTATAGTATGACCCATGAAGAGATCAAACGACATAGAGTAGAGTCTGTACTTAAAGAGATCATCCCCGAAGCACTTGGCAGCTTGGATGATGAACGTATAAATGGGCTTTCTGTCACAGACGTTGTTTGTTCAAAAGGTCGATCTGATGCGAAGGTGTATTTAGACACTTCTTTTTTGAATGAAAAAGAGCAGGGTGAAGCATTAAGACAGTTACGAACAGTTGCAGGATACATACAAAACCACTGTAAGCAAAGTGAAGGGTGGTTTAAAGCTCCACGTTTCACTTTTGAGTTTGATCATCAGTTGGAAAAAGTCTCTCGTATAGAAGATCTTTTTAAACAGATAGAGGGTCGTAATAAAGGAGAAAATGATGAATCTTGAAACACAAATTTCTAAGATCATTGAGGCCAATGGTGCAGCCTTGTATGATACAGAAGTAGTCACTGAGTTTGATGAAACTATTTTTCGTGTATTGGTGACTAAAGTAGGTGGAGTTAGCCTTGATCTGTGTGCAACGATCTCTCATGAACTTTCACCATTTCTAGATGTTCATCCTCCTATGAGTGAAGGATACCGTTTAGAGATATCTTCTCCCGGAATAGAAAGAAAGCTAAGCAAACCTGTACACTTTAAAAATGCCATTGGTGAAAAAGTGAAGCTCAAACTTGGTGCCGGTGATAAACTTAAAGGTGTACTCAAAAGTGCAGACAATGATGGTATCGTTGTTGAAACCAAGCAAGGTGAAGAGTCATACACATATGGAGAACTCAATACCTGTAAAACGTATTTTGACTGGAATTAAAAGCGTTCAGCGTTAAGTGCTAAGCGTTCAGAAAGGAGCTTCATGAATATCGATGAGATATATATGCAATTGGCTCTTGATAAAGCTTGGGAGTATCAAGGCTTAACCTATCCAAATCCTGCTGTAGGTGCCGTAGTCACTTTAAATGGCAAGATCTTAGCTATTGAAGCACATCAAAAAGCAGGTACATCTCATGCTGAAGTATTGGCACTGCTTAAAGCGTATGAATCACTTTCACAAACGACTATTGACTTCGATACATTTGATGCAAAAAAAGCACATCAATTTCTTTTAAACCTCCCTCTAAAATTTTTTAGTAAATGTACGATCTATGTGACACTTGAGCCTTGTTCCCATAAGGGTAAAACGCCTTCTTGTGCTTCACTTCTACGATCGCTGAATCTCTCAAAAGTTGTGATAGGTATGAGAGATCCTATAGTAGGACATGGTGGTGGTATGAAGAAGCTGGAACATGCAAGTGTAGGTGTATTGGAAAAGCAGTGTACAGAGCTACTTGAACCTTTTATGATATGGCAAAAGAGAGCTTTTGTGCTTTTCAAGCTTGCACAAACCTCTAATGGACGTATAGGAGGAGGGTATCTTAGCTCAAAACCCTCTTTAGCACATGTCCATCAATTAAGGGAAGTATGTACTACATTGCTTATAGGTGGCAATACGGTGAGGGAAGACAGACCCACTTTGGATTGTCGGTTTACAGAAGCTGAAGCTCCTAATATCAAAATTTATTCCAAAAAAGATGATTTTGACAAAGATATTCCACTTTTCAGTGTTGAAAACAGGGATGTGGAGATCGTGAATCAATTGGGTTTTCTGGATAAACCTTCATTCATCATGGTAGAAGGTGGAGAGGGGATGCTAAATGCTCTCCAAGAGAAGATAGATTGGATGCTGATCTATCAAACCCCTAAGCTATCTACCAACAATTTAACCTATAATACTACAATGAATTTACAGTTTCTGCATCAAGCTAAGAAAGATGTAGATCTAATGATATGGAGCAGGCAAATTGGGCATTGAAAAATTAACAGACAAGCAAGATAAGCAAGATAAAATAGTAGGAATGTTCGATGATATTGCATCAACCTATGATCTGGCAAACAGGGTATTAAGCTTTGGTATAGATATACAATGGCGCAAAAAAGGGTGTGATAAAGCATTTGAGATATTGGGTCAAAAAGAGCTGGAGCAGGTTACAGATGTAGCTACCGGTACGGGTGATCTGCTTATATACTGGAAAGAGCAAGCTCAGAAAAATGATGTTACTATAAAGAAATATGTCGGAGTTGACCCCTCGGTAGGGATGCTTGAAGTGGCTAAAAAGAAAGTAGATTTTGCAGAATTCATAGAAGGGAAAGCACAAGAGTTGCCTATTTTAGATGAGAGTACGGATGTGATCTCTATCTCTTATGGTATCCGTAATGTAGTAGATAGAGTTGAAGCACTGCAAGAGTTCTATAGAGCTTTAAAACCAAATGGTATTGTAATGATACTGGAATTTACGAAACAAGACAGAAGTAGTGTTGTTGACAAGGTAGTAGATTTTGGTATGAAAAAAGTTTTACCAAAGATAGGTGGATTTATCTCTAAGAATTATGAAGCATACCAGTACCTACCAGAATCTATTGAAGAGTTTCTAACCACTGAGATGTTGGCAGAAGAGTTGGAAGAGGCAGGATTTGAGATGAAGTATACTAAATCTTTCTCTATGGGGATCAGCACACTTTTGGTTGCACAGAAGAAATAGTGTAGGGTGCGTTTGCTAACGCACCAAAATATAAGTGGTGCGTTAGCAAACGCACCCTACAAGGAAAAATATGTCTCAAATGATGAGTGTAAGTTCCCTAAATATAAAAATAAAATCTCTTCTTGAAGCTACCTTTATGCATATACTTGTAGAAGGCGAAGTAGCTTCCGTAACCTACCATACTTCCGGACATGTTTATTTTTCTGTTAAAGATAAGGAGAGCAGCATAAAGTGTGTCATGTGGCGTTCAGCTGTCTCTAAACTGAAGTTTCGCATCGAAAAAGGGATGCATATTGTTATAGAGGGGTCAGTAGGGGTCTATACTCCCAGAGGGGAGTACCAGTTCTATGCGGTACATGTTGAGCCTTATGGCAAAGGTGCGTTAGCTTTAGCCTATGAACAGTTGAAAGAACGACTTAAAGCGAAAGGCTATTTTGAAGCACATCGAAAAAAAGCCATCCCGAAACATATAAAAAAAATTGCATTGGTAACAGCCAAAGAGAGTGCAGCACTGCATGACATGCTTAAGATCATACAGACGCGTTGGGCATTAGTGGAGGTGACGATTGTCGATACTTTAGTGCAAGGGGAACAGGCATCGTTGCAGATAGCAAGATCTTTGAAGTATGCAGACAGTTTAGGTGTAGATGTAGTAGTAGTAGGACGAGGAGGAGGAAGTGCTGAGGATCTATGGTGTTTTAATGAAGAGATTGTAGCAGATGCACTGTTCGAAATGCAAACACCGATAGTGAGTGCAGTGGGGCATGAGATAGATGTCATGATAAGCGATTTCGTAGCAGACTTACGTGCGCCGACACCCAGTGCTGCCATAGAGATGATACTGCCAGACAGCCAGGAGATACTCTATACGTTAGGGGAGTATACAGAACGTTTTCAACACAGTATACATCAAAGACTGCAGCAGACACTGCGAGAACTAAAGCATGTGGAAGAGATATTTTTGAGGTCGTCTCCCTCACGTCAACTTAATGAATCACAGATAGAATTCAAACGTCTTGAAGAGGAGTTTGGAAGGGTCACAGCGTACAAAATGGAACGTTTTGCTTCACGCCTTCCTGAAACTCAAAAGAGTTTTACTCAAAATATATATTTTATTTTACAGCAAAAAGAGCAACATTTAGAGTATCTTATCAAAAAAACAAATATGAGTGATCCTCAACTACAATGTCGTAAAGGATGGGCACAGGTTTCACAGAAGGGACAGCCCATTGAACTTGATATTTTGGAAGTGGATCAAAAGTTTGTACTTGAAGATGCTTCGGTTAAAGTGGAAGCTTTGTGTTTGAGTAAAAAAGTATATTATTCTTAGAAGAATATCTTACTTAAGTATAAAATAGATAATATATATTTTAGAAGTGCAATACAACTATTTGTAAAAATAAGATGGAAAGCACCTGCTCTTACTCGGTATGGCAATACATTTTAAAATAGCCGAGTTAACTTAAATTTAATCATAATAAGGTGTCTAAATGGAACTTTCCTTAGATATAAATAACTTGTTGACATTTGAAAATACTTTTATGTTTGTAGCCCTTTTTGTTTTTCCTGTAAGTATCTATTTTTTTACGAAAGAAAAAAAGAAACTTCAGAAGACTGTAGAGAGAAAGATCAAAGTATTCCAAAAAGCATTTGATATTTCAGAAGATGCCATCTTGGTACTCTCTGATAAAAATAAAGTTCTTTATGCCAACAGAGCAATGACAAAACTTCTTGATTTACCTGAAGGATTTATGCTTAAACCTTTGGAATATATGCCAAAAGTAAAGGTGAAGGAAAATTGGTTGGCATTAGATACCTTTATTAAAAAAGTACATAAAGTATCTGAAGATAAAATGCAATCATTTCCTCAGTCGAGCTTGTTGATTGATGATAAGAATAGTAAAAGTGTGCTTGTAAATCTATATATTGACAGTTCTTCTATTGGAAGTAAGCATGCATTATGGTGCAATATTATCTCAATTCATAACTTAAGCAAAGAGAAGGAGAGAGCATCTGAAGCATATCGACATAAACTTACTGACTTGCCAAATCAGCTACAGGCACTTCAGGATTTAAATAAACTTTATTCTAAAATACATTTAAATAATAAAAAGCTTGCACTGGTACTGATAAATATAGATAATTTCTCTCAATTACGAGCTATTATTGGTTATGAACAAGCAAATGTAATACTTATAAAGTTTGCAAAATATTTAGAACAACTGGCAAAAGAATCATCTTTCAATGTTTATCATGCATTTCATAATGATTTTTTACTCACTGCCCCTGGTGTAGAATCATCTGATGAAGTTATAATGTTAAGTAAACAACTTCAAGAACAGCTTGGATCATTTTATAAAATGGAAGATGTAAGGTTACATTTAACTGCATCCGTAGGCATAAGTATTTATCCGGAAAGTGGGTCTACATTGAATCTTTTTGATAATGCATATAAAGCTTTAGCGGAAGCGCAAAAGAGTGGGCTTGGACGCATAAAAATACATAAAGCTGATGTGCTGAAACATGGCTATGATGAACTTATACTGTATAATGAGATGCATGAAGCATTAGAAAAAAATGAATTTGAAGTCCATTATCAACCGATCATTGAGGTGAAAAATAAAGAGATTATTGCAGCAGAAGCACTCATACGGTGGCGTCATCCAAAATTTGGTTTAATACCGCCAGATGTTTTTATTCCTATGATGGAGAAAACAGGTTTTGTCGTTGAAATAGGAAGATATGTTCTTGAAGAAGTAATGAAACAGCAAAAACGTTGGGAACGTTTTCAATTTAAACAAATTGAAATATCCATAAACATGTCATTGTTAGAGATTGAGACAGAAGGGTTTATTGAAAATGTGACTAAACAGTTAATACACCATCAAATCGATCCTGAACTCATTAAATTTGAGATCACTGAAAGTTCTGCAATGAGCCATGAAGGGAAAGTAGATGCGCAACTCTTAGAATTAAAAAACTTAGGTGTGGCTATTGCTCTTGATGATTTTGGAACAGGATATACCTCTTTTGATTATTTAAAAAAATTCCCAGCGGATGTTTTAAAGATAGATAAAACATTAGTAGATTATATTTTAGTAAATCAAGATGATCAAAGAATTGTAAAAGCAATGATAGAACTGGGACATAACTTAGGGATGAAAATTGTAGTTGAAGGAATTGAAAATGAAAGAATGGTTCAAATGATCGCTTCATATGGATGTGATTATATGCAAGGGTATTATTTTTCAAAACCACTTCCAGTATTTGAATTTCAAAAATTATTGAGGCTTTCAGATGAAAATTTATTAAAGATTGTTTAAGAAGTGTTAATACCCTGAACCTTCCATAAGTAGGGAGTTCAAGGGCTATTTGTTGAGGGCTCATGCCCGTAAGGGTAATCTCTTTAGGGATATCTTGGAGCAGGGAACCTACATCATACCCGGCATTCCACCCATACCACCCATATCTGGCATAGCAGGAGGAGCAGTTGGAGCTTCTTTGACATCTGAAACAGTTGCTTCAGTTGTAAGGAGCAGGCTTGAAACTGATGTAGCATTTTGAAGTGCTACACGTGCCACTTTAAGTGGATCGATGATACCAGCTTCTATCATATCTACATATTCGCCTGTTGCTGCATTAAAGCCAAGATTAGCTTCAGTGCTATGAGCAATTTTATCAGCAACCACACCGGCATCAAAACCGGCATTCTGTGCGATTTGTTTCATAGGAGCGAACACTGCTCTTAGTATAATTTGTGCACCAACCTCTTCATCATCGGCAAGATCAAGGTTTACAGCCTGACTTGCTTTAATGAGCGCAGCACCACCACCGATCACGATACCTTCATCCACAGCAGCTTTAGTTGCAGAAAGCGCATCATCTACTCTGTCTTTTTTCTCTTTCATTTCAGTCTCTGTTGCTGCACCTACTTTGATCACCGCAACACCGCCGGAAAGTTTGGCAAGTCTCTCTTGAAGCTTTTCTTTGTCATATTCACTCGTTGTAGTTTCAGTTTGTGTTCTGATCTCACCTACTCTTGCTTTTACCGCTTCTGAATCACCCTTTCCGTCTACGATAACTGTGTTGTCTTTGTCTATGACCACTCTTGTTGCCTGACCAAGGTCAGCAAGTGTAGCTTTTTCAAGAGAAAGACCAAGCTCTTCAGTGATGAGAGTTGCACCCGTAAGGATAGCGATATCTTTAAGCATCTCTTTTTTTCTGTCTCCAAAACCTGGTGCTTTAACTGCTGCGATGTTCAGTACACCTTTGAGTCTGTTCAGTACCAGTGTTGCCAAAGCTTCACCTTCAAGATCATCAGAGATGATAAGAAGTGGTCTTCCGCTTTGCTGTATCTGCTCAAGTACAGGAACCAAGTCTTTTAAAGAAGTGATCTTTGCATCTGTGATCAGAAGCAGTGGGCTTTCCATTTCACATGTCATTTTCTCTGTATTGGTTACAAAGTACGGTGAGAGGTATCCTCTGTCAAATTGCATACCTTCTACCACTTCAAGGTCATCATTGATCCCTTTAGCTTCTTCAACAGTAATGACACCATCTTTACCTACTTTTTCCATCGCTTCAGCGATAAGGTTACCTATAGCTGTATCAGAGTTTGCAGAGATCGTTGCTACCTGTGCTATCTCTTTTTTGTCTTTTACTTCTTTAGATATCTTTTGAAGCTCTTCGATGATGGCAGCAGATGCTTTATCCATCCCTCTTTTCACTTCGATAGGATTTGCCCCGGCAGTGATATTTCTAAGTCCCTCTTTGAAGATAGAGTGCGCAAGTACTGTCGCTGTAGTCGTACCGTCTCCAGCTTCATCTGCTGTATTGCTCGCTACCTCTTTTACAAGTTGTGCACCCATATTTTCCAAACTATCGATAAGTTCTATCTCTCTTGCTACACTCACACCATCTTTTGTAATGTGTGGAGCACCAAAACTTTTTTGTATAAGTACATTACGACCTCTAGGTCCCATAGTAACTTTTACTGCATCTGCGAGTTTAGTTACACCTTCGTATAGTCCACTTCTTGCTGTATCTGAAAAAAATATTTCTTTTGCCATGTTTATTCCTTAATAGTTAATAATTATTTGATAAGTCCTAAGACTTCTTTGCTTAGTAAGATAAGGTACTCAGACCCTTCTATCGTAATTTCCATGCCTGAAAAGTTGGCAAATACTACGGTATCTCCTTCGCTGATACCATCCTCTTTTGCAACAGGACCTACTGCGATCACTTTTCCTTGTAAAGGTTTCTCTTTTGCTGTATCAGGAATGATGATCCCTGATGCTGTTGTGTTTGACTGTTCTTCTCTTTCTACAAGAACTCTGTTTGCTAATGGTATAAATGCCATTTTAAACCCTTTTCTGAATATTTTATATTTTGAATGAATTTTAATGCTTTTTTGTAAAAAAGTCAAGAAATTACGTAAAACTATTGACAATAAAGGTATCTTTAGCTAAAATTCCGTCTCTTCACAAAATGTCAAGGTAGCTCAGCTGGTTAGAGCGCTGGTCTCATAAGCCGGAGGTCGAGGGTTCAAGTCCCTCTCTTGACACCACTTTATTTTTTAACTTCACTTACATTTAACAGTAACAATTTACATTTAATTCAGCTATTTATAATAGATTTCATAATATTTCAAAATATTTAATCTTAAAAAATATAAAAATATGATATTCTTAGCCTATGCGCATTTTAAATGCATACTTTTAAAACAAGGACAAGGAGTTTTATGATGGTAAAAAAAATAGCAGCGGGTATTTTAGCAGTTGCCCTGACAGGTTCTCTCTATGCAGAAAATTATTCTGAAGGTCAAACATTTATCGGGGTGGAATTAGGTAGTACGGAAATAGACAGTAGTGCACGGCTCTATTCTGATGGTTCTTTTCCTATTGAGGTTGGGGAGAAAAGTGATTCCAATATAGAATACGGTTTCCGTCTTGGTGCACAAAATGACGAGTGGAGAACGACTCTACTTTATACATATTATAATGATGAAGATTCTGGATATGAAGATACTATGCATAAAGGGTCACTGAACCTTGATTATTTTCTCTGGTCTACAGATGCCGGTGGTATGCAGATAAAGCCCTTTATTGGTGGGCATGTTGGATATATGAGTTATGAATTAACTGCTGATACGATTGAGAATTTAAGTTTGATACTTGCTGATGAATCTGGTTTCTTTTATGGTGGACAGGTAGGTGTAGCTCTTGCCGTAGCAGAAATGTTGGAAATAGATCTATCTTACAGATATTCATTTGTAGATTTGGATGATATATCAGCATCTGGACCTGATTGGTATGCAGAAAGCAGTTTGGATAACACGGGCAGTATAGTTTTGGGTCTTAACTACTTTTTCTAATCAAATATCTACTTTTACACTCTTCTGATTGAGGGCCTCTGCTCTTAATCAGATTCTTTCTGAATTTACCCTATAATTCCCTTATAAATTTTACTAAGTTAGGTTAATTCTATGATAGATCTTAAATATCTCCAAAACAACTTCGATGAAGCAAGTACAAAACTTGAAAAAAAAGGTGTAGATACTACTACACTTGAAAATCTTCAAACACTTTTTGCATCTTTAAAAGAAGCCAATGCAACACTGGAAGCTTCAAAAGCAGAACAGAACAGTATGTCTAAACTTTTTGGGCAGTATATGCAAGAGGGTAAAGATAGGACAGGTAAAGACATTACTGAACTGAAAGCAAAAGTGGATGCGAATAAAGAAGCGATGGTTCCTCTTCAGGAAAAAGCCAGAGAGGCGGAAGAGGCACTTTTTAATGTGGCACTTGCTATGCCTAACTTTCCGGATGATTCAGTACCCGAAGGTGAAGATGAAGATGATAACGTTGAACTTCGTAAAGTCTTGGTGCCTAGAAGTTTTGACTTTGAGCCTAAAGAGCATTGGGACTTGGCAGAGAAAAATGGATGGATAGATTTTGAACGTGGTGTAAAACTTGCCAAGAGTCGTTTCTCTGTGCTTCGTGGTGAAGCTGCAAGGCTGGAAAGAGCGCTTATAAACTTCTTCCTTGATACAAATGCTACCAAAGGCTTTGAAGAGCTCTGTGTGCCGTTTATGAATAACTCGGCAATGCTTCAGGGAACAGGACAACTGCCTAAGTTTGAAGATGACCTTTTTAAGATAGACGGAGAAGACCTTTATCTTATTCCTACAGCGGAAGTTCCCTTGACAAATATGTATAACGATGAGATACTGACGGAGAAAGAACTTCCTGTACTTATGACAGGCTATACACCATGTTTCAGAAAAGAAGCAGGGTCTGCAGGGCGTGATACACGCGGGATGATACGCCAGCATCAGTTTGATAAAGTAGAGATGGTCGCTATAGCACATCCGGATAAAAGTGCTGAAGTATTTGAGATGATGGTTCAAAATGCATCAGATATACTAACAGCACTTGGGCTGCCGCACAGAGTAGTAGAACTTTGTTATGGAGACTTAGGCTTTTCTGCAGCGACGACTATAGACTTGGAAGTATGGCTTCCTGGGCAAAATAAATATCGTGAGATCTCTTCTATCTCTAACACTAGAGACTTCCAGGCAAGACGTGCAAAAATTCGTTTTAAAGATGGGAAGAAAAATAGATTTGTGCATACGTTGAATGGCTCAGCACTAGCAGTAGGACGTACGATTGTTGCAATTATGGAAAACTATCAGAATGAAGATGGGAGTATTGAGATTCCTGAGGTATTGAAGAAATATATGTAACGCGTAGGGTGGATTTATCCACCGTCAAAATATAATTTGGATGTGTATGATATTTGAGTATATGAATTATGGTGGGTAAACCCACCCTACGCGATGCATGATTAGATTGTTTTAGAAGAGTCACTATGGCGTGACTTTAACTTCCCTGCCATACTCAAATAACTATTCAAAGCACCGATATAGGCTCTTGCCGAGGCTAACATCGTATCTATATTTAACCCGTGCCCTATGATAGTTGGTTCACCGTTAAATGAAACCTTGACAGTTACATTGGCTAAGGCATCTTTTCCCTGGCTTACAGATTTGACTTTGTAGTCCATCAATTGACCCTCGTAGCCTGAAATCCTGTCTATGGTTTTAAAGATGGCATCCATTGTTCCTCCACCTATACCAGCCTCGATAATTTCATTGTCATCTTTTTTGATCTTCACAGCAGCAGATGGAACGCCTTCTGAACAATCCATCAACTGTAAAGAGATCAATTCATAAATTTTAGGTGCTTTGGTCATCTCATTGGTCACCAACGCTCTTAAGTCATCATCATAGATATCTTTCTTTTTGTCTGCCAAGATCTTAAAGCGTTCAAAAGAGCTGTTCAATGCTTCATCATCCAAGGTAAAGCCTAATTTGCTCAACTTATCTTTAAAGGCAGCACGTCCTGAGTGTTTCCCTAAGACCAAAGTATCTTCCATATCTAAACCGATATCTTCCGGACGGATGATCTCATAGGTCTCTTTATTTTTTAACATACCATCTTGGTGGATGCCACTCTCATGGGCAAAAGCATTTTTACCGACAATGGCTTTGTTGGGTTGTGGTTCTATACCCGTAATATTGGCTATTAAACGGCTTGATGGGTAGATCTCTTTTGTATTGATATTGGTCTCAAAGTCAGCAAAAATATCTGAACGTGTTTTCAATGCCATGACGATCTCTTCAAGTGCAGCATTCCCTGCTCTCTCACCTAAGCCGTTGATAGTACACTCTACTTGCCTTGCCCCATTAACTACAGCCTCCAAAGAGTTTGCAACACCTAAGCCCAAGTCATTGTGGTTGTGTACAGAAATGATAGCTCTATCTTTAGTATATTCACTCATCTCTTTCACCATTGCACCTATCTCAAATGGCAATCTAAACCCAACGGTATCTGGTAAGTTAATGGTTGTTGCTCCAGCTTCTATGACAGCGTCACTTATCTCTTTCATGAAGCCCATGTCTGAACGTCCTGCATCTTCACAAGAGAACTCTACATCATCTACAAATGTACGTGCATACTCCACAGCTCTTACTGCTCTCTTAATGACTTCATCCGGAGTCATCTTAAGTTTGTGTTCCATGTGAATGCTGGATGTTGCAATGAATGTATGGATACGTTTCATCTTAGCTTTAGAGATGGCTTCCCCTGCTGCCTTAACATCACTATCTATGGCACGTGCTAAAGAACAAACTGTTGAGTTGGTTACACGCTGCGATATCTTCTCTATCGCATCAAAATCCCCTGGACTAGCGGCTGCAAACCCAGCTTCTATGATATCTACACCCAAACGCTCCAACTGTGCAGCAATTTGGATCTTCTCTTCGGTGTTCATGGAAGCCCCAGGACTCTGCTCACCATCTCTTAATGTTGTGTCAAATATTTTAATGATTTCTTTACTCATTTTGAATTACCTTGATATAAATAAAACGCTAAGACGAAACTAGTTTCGTGAGCTCTCTGCTGAAGAGAACTTAGCGTTAGCGTAGCCAAAATAGAGCTTTGCTCTATGGCGTTGCATAATGGTCGTCTAATTTTACCTAAATAGTGGTTAATTAGAAACTAGAAAATTGAATTGTATATGGGATAAATTAGAGTGAGAGCAGCAGGAGAGTACTATCTTGTTTGAAAATTCTATTTTGATTTATGATATTTTTCATAATATTCTCCTGTTTATTTTTTGTATTATACACTATTCTAAAAAGAATTTCAAGCGATAAAAATTATCGTTTTATTTTAATCTTTCTGAGGTTAATTGTTCGTAATGCACGAAGCGGTCCATAAAGGACATAAGCGAAGATAACCAAAGCAAAACCTTCTGCTGAAAAAAGATAGAGGAGAGAAGCTACCAGCATAAGCACGATCATTGTTTTGAAAACCATAGGTTTATCGAGTTGGACTTTTTTAAATGAAGGATAACGAAAATTGCTTACCATCAGTACAGCTACACCTAAAGCCAAGAATAGCAAAATGATACTGTAATCTTCAAGTGCATATTTATGGAAAAGAAGTATCCACATAGAAACAAATACTGCTGCTGTAGGAATGGGCAGTCCGATAAAGACATTGGGGTCTGTTTTGGCTGTACTAATGTTGAAACGTGCTAATCGAATGGCACCAAAGATAACATAAAGTGCAGAAACGAGGATACCAAAGCGTCCAAACTCATGTCCTATAAAAAAGTAAAGCAGCATAGCCGGAGCGATACCAAAAGAGATGATATCAGCAAGAGAGTCAAACTCTACACCAAATTGACTGGTTGTGTTTGTCATACGAGCTATACGGCCATCTAGCCCATCAAAAATGAGTGCCAGAAGTATAAGCCAGGAAGCCAAAACAAAGTTACTTTTGCTTGCTTCCACAATGCTTATCACACCTACAAAAATGCTACTTGCTGTAAACAAATTTGGCAGGATGTATAGTAGGTTAGCTCTCTTCATTATCTTCTTGATTTTTCAAAGCTTGCTCTTTTGCAAATGCTTCTGCTTTTGCTATTTTGTCTCCATGTGCAAGACGACTTTCCATATGGTTTTCTTTTTCATATTCATCTATGATCGAACGTACTTTTGTACCTTCAATGACTTCAACATCCAGGAGTACAGCAGTCATATTTTCTATGGCCTGATGATATTCGTTAAGTGTTTTCTTTACAAAGGCATAACGCTCATTCAATGTTGCTTTGATGTGATCATCAATATCTTCAGCCATCTTTTCACTGTAGTCTGTAGATGACATACCACCACCCAAGAAGCTGTTTTCACTTCTTTTAAGGACCATAAGTCCAGCGATATCACTCATACCATAGACAGAAACCATATCTTTCAAAATAGCTGTTGCACGGTCAAGGTCATTACCCGCACCTGTACTTATCTCACCGATGAATACCTCTTCTGCTGCACGTCCACCAAGGAGTACATCTATCTCAGCCATGAGTTCATGTTTCTGTTTTAAGAATCTGTCTTCATCATCCGGAAGGTGCAGAGTATATCCTAAAGCACCAAGCCCTCTAGGAATGATAGAGACTTTGGTAACACGTGTTGCACCTTTAGTGAGTTCTGCCATAAGTGCATGACCGCTTTCATGATAGGCTACGATCTTTTTCTCTACCTCAGATATTTTTCTATTTTTCTTTTCTAAACCAACAAATGAACGTTCTATTGATTCCAGAAGGTCGGATTGTTCAATTTCTCTTTTATTAAATCTACCAGCAAGAAGTGCAGCTTCGTTAATGATGTTTGCCAAGTCTGCACCTGCCAGACCGGCAGTTTGTTTGGCAACAATGGTCAGATCAACTTTTGAGGAGAGTTTTACACCTTTAGAGTGAACTTTCAAGATGGCCAAACGTCCATCAAAGTCAGGTTTATCTACAAGTACCTGTCTGTCAAAACGTCCAGCCCTAAGAAGTGCGGCATCCAGTATTTCCGGTCTGTTTGTCGCAGCAAGTACGATGACAGGAGTGTCTGTACCAAAACCATCCATCTCTGCTAGAAGTTGGTTAAGTGTCTGTTCTCTCTCATCATTTCCACCCATCTGACCACCAGATGCACGGCTTTTACCAATAGCATCTATCTCATCAATAAAGATGATAGATGGAGCCTCTTTTTTTGCTTGAGCAAAGAGGTCACGTACACGGCTCGCACCTACACCTACGAACATTTCAATGAACCCTGAACCACTCACAGAGAAGAAAGGTACAGAAGCTTCACCTGCTACAGCTTTGGCAAGAAGTGTTTTACCTGTACCGGGAGGTCCTACAAGGAGTAATCCTTTTGGGATCTTTGCTCCAAGTTCCATATAACGTTCCGGGAATTTAAGAAAATCGACGATCTCTTTGACTTCATCTTTCGCTTCTTCTACACCCTGTACATCAGAAAATTTTGTATCTGGTTTTTCAGAGTTGATAAGCTTATCTGCTTTTCCGGCACCAAGTATACCGCCACCCATACCTTTGGACATTTTTCTAGCCAAGAAGATCCAAATACCAAAGAAGATAAGGATAGGAAGCATCATACTGAGCAGTTCAGAGAGGAAGCCTCCACCCATCACGCCTTCATAAGTGATCTTCTTCTCTTCAAGTAAAGGAATAAGCTCTTTATCGTATGTTGGTACGTTTTGTGCTACATAACGTACTTTACGTCCATTATCATCTGCGATAGCTTCTACAGTTGTTGGTGTAAGTTTTACAGAGGTAATAGTCCCCTGTTCTATATGTTTTTTGATCTCAGAGTATTTGACTTGTTTGGTTTGTGAGACATTTTGTGTATTCATCATACTGCCTAAGCTCTCTCCTTCACCCACAAATGATTTAAAGATCATAATGATAACGATAGAAAAAATTGCAAATGCCAATAATGGATTATTATTAAAAAAATTGTTATTGTTATTATCGTTATTTTGGTTATTGTTTTGATTAGCCATGGGCTTCCTTTTTGTATACAAGTGTTACCCACTCGTCTTTTAATGTTCGTTGTACCAGTGTGAGTTCTTTAAATGACTCAACAACCAGGTCTTCTTTTTTATCTAAAATACCTGAAAGTATCAAGTGTCCATCTTCTTTGCAAGCAGGTTTCAGATCTTTTGCAATGAACCTGAGTACATCTGCGATGATATTTGCGATGACTACATCGTAGACACTTTCTGCTTTATCGATGGAACCTTCCCAAAGTTTGTCATAGGTCTCTTCATTGAGCTTAAAGTTCTCTTTGCAACTCTCAACTGAAAGTGGGTCCGTATCACAGAGTTCTATGTTAGCACCTAGTTTTTTACATGCAAGACCTAAGATACCGGAACCACAACCTACATCTATGACAGAGTGATCGGCATTTACATACGTACTGATAGCTTCCAGACATGAAAATGTAGTGGCATGATGCCCTGAACCAAAAGCCAGGGCAGGGTCTATTTTGATATTGATCAAATCCTCTTTAGGTGCATACCAAGAAGGGAAGATATAAAACTTACCTGCTTCTATGGGTTGGATAGAGTCCTGATAGGTTTTTATCCAGTCTACATTTTCTTTCTCTTCAAGTTTATAGGTCATCTCTATAGAGCCGTTTAAACTTTGTGCCAAGGATACAAGAGCATCTTTAACGAAAGTTAAATCAGATTCACTTCGTACGATGATCTCTCCTTTCCCAAGTTCTACACCGTCACCTGCAATATTAGCAATAAAGTCAGCAATGAACTCTACGAAGTCATTATTAAGTGTGACAGTTAATTCATAATACTTATCTTGCATTTGCAACCTTGAATGCCTCTTCCAAATCTAGTGTGCCTTCGTAAAAAGCTTTACCTACGATAGTTCCCTCTACACCTGCTTCTATCAAAGCATTGATATCAGTCATATCCTTCAGTCCTCCAGAAGCAATGGTTTCAAGTCCTGAAGCTTTGGCGATCTCAACAGTGAAATCTACGTTCACCCCGGTCATCATCCCGTCACGACCTACATCTGTACAGATGATAGCCTCTACACCTGCATCTGCAAACTCACGTGCAAGGTCAGTGGCTTTCATATCGGAAGTCTCTGCCCAACCTTCTACAGCCACCATCCCGTCAATGGCATCTATCCCAACTACAATTGGATATTTTGCTGCCATATCTTTTACAAATTGGGCATCTTTTACAGCAATTGAACCAAGGATCAATCTGTCAATGCCAAGTTCCAAATACATCTTGATAGTCTCTTCATCACGAATACCTCCACCAAGTTCAAGTTTGAGGTTACAGTGCTTACGGATCTGTTTGATCTGCTCTAAGTTTTCAGGTTTCCCCGCAAATGCACCATTAAGGTCCACAAGGTGTACCCACTCGCTTCCGAGTTCTTCAAATCTCTTAGCCACTTGCCAAGGCTCATCACTATATATTTTTGCTGATTCCATAAGACCTTTACTGAGTCTTACTGCTTTACCGTCTTTAAGGTCTATTGCTGGTAGTATAGTCATGATGCAATCCTTGCATCATGAAG
>JAYEOF010000127.1:0-8650 GCA_034722695.1 Campylobacterota bacterium | reverse complement strand
ATGCAAGACGTAGTACAATGGCTCAAAGATAACGGTAATTTAAAGATCATAGATGAACCGCTTGATGTGGAACTTGAAATTCCTCATGTTGCGTATGTAGAAGTGAAAATGGATGACTCCCGTCCCATTCTTTTTACCAAGCCCATAAACAAAGCCAAAGGCATAGAGTATAATATGCCTGTACTTATGAATATCTTTGCAAATAAACCTCTTACCCAAAAGATCTTTGGTAAACACCCTGATGAGTTGGCAGAGGGGATCGATGGACTTCTTAAACTCAAACCACCTAAAGGACTCAAAGCCAAGTTGGCAATGATCCCAAAACTTTTCTCTCTTAAAAATGTATTTCCCAAACGCCTAAATTTCAGAGGGGAGTGTCAGGAAGTTATCATCCCTAAAGAAGAGGTAGATCTGGATATCTTACCTATACTTAAAACCTGGGAAGAGGATGGTGGTCCTTTTATTACGATGGGGCAGGTCTATACGCAGAGTCTTGACGGAGAGATGCAAAATCTTGGGATGTACAGACTGCAACAGTATGACAAGAACAGACTGGGAATGCACTGGCAGATACATAAAGATGCTTCTCATTTCTTTGACCAGTATCAAAGAGCAGGAAAGAAGATGCCTGTGACTGTTGCCATTGGTGGGGATCCACTCTATATCTGGTGTGGTCAGGCACCGATGCCTCATGGAATGTTCGAGATGCTGCTTTATGGTTTTGTGCGTAACAAAAATGCGCAGTTGGTAAAGTCCATCACCAATGATATTCATATCCCACGTGATGTAGATGTGGTCATAGAAGGCTTTGTTGATCCTGAACTCATGGAGATAGAGGGACCGTTTGGTGACCATACGGGTTACTACACACTTAAAGAGCCTTTCCCTGTGATGGATATAGAGACTATTACGATGAAAAAGAACCCGGTGTTTCAAGCCACAGTGGTAGGAAAACCGCCACTTGAAGACAAGTATATGGGGTGGGCAACTGAGCGTATCTTCTTACCTATGCTTAAACCTATGGCACCGGATCTTATAGACTATAACATGCCTGAAAATGGTGTGTTCCATAACCTTATTATGGCAAAGATGAAAACACTCTACAAAGGACATGCTATGCAATTTATGCATGCATTTTGGGGTGTAGGTCAGATGAGTTTTGTGAAACATGCACTGTTTGTAGATCAGGATGGACCTGATCTTGAAGATAGTGAAGCGTTGGCTGAGCATATTTTAAATCGACTCGATAAGAGCAAGATACTCATTACCCAAGGGATCGTTGATCATCTTGATCACTCTTCATCTGAACAGTTTGTGGGTGGTAAACTGGGAGTTGATGCCACTGGAGATGAAGTAGAAGAGGGTGTTAAAATACCACTTGGTGACAGTGAACTGCTTACAAAAATACAGGATATTGAACCTAATGTTCTAGAATTAAAGCAGTATTTTACCCAAACTAAAAATCCAATATGTATTATCACGGTCAATAAAGAAAAATCTCAACTCAAACTTATTAAAAAACTAAAAGTATTAAAAGAGCATATTAAACTGCTCATCATAATAGACAAAGAAAACAATGATATCAACGATCTCTATATGCTTGTATGGCGTGTGGTCAATAATATAGATGCAAGCAGAGATGTGGTTTTAAAACCTTTTATAGCAGTCGATGCTACAAACAAAAGTGAAATAGACGGCTTTACCAGAGAGTGGCCCGGTGATACTTTCTGTACAAAAGAGGTACTTGATATGCTTCAGGATAAAGGTTTGATCGATATAGATGAAGTGTTTATTAAGAAGTTTGGGTTGTTGCCCTTTAAATAAGAGGTAATTTATCTTCTTTTAAAGATAGTATGATATTATTCCTTGTTAATAAAAATTATCCTTAAGGAATTATCATGTTAGTAACTAAAAAAGCTCCAGATTTTACAGCAGCAGCTGTACTTGCAGACGGTCAGATCGTAGAAGACTTCAATCTTATGGAAAACCTAGGTGAAAAAGGTGCAGTACTGTTCTTTTATCCACTAGACTTTACATTTGTATGTCCATCAGAAATCATTGCATTCTCACACAGAGCTAAAGAATTTAGAGAAAGAGGCGTAAATATCATTGGTGTATCTGTAGATAGCCAATTCTCACACTTCGCTTGGAGAGAAACACCGGTAGCTGAAGGTGGTATCGGTAGAGTTGATATGCCACTTGTTGCTGACCTTTCTAAGCAAATTGCTAGAGATTATGATGTTCTTCTTGATGAAGCAGTAGCACTTAGAGGTTCATTCCTTATCGATGCTGACGGTACAGTAAGACACGCAGTGATCAACGACCTTCCACTTGGAAGAAACATTGATGAGATGATCAGAATGGTTGACACTATGTTGTTTACTAACGAGCATGGTGAAGTATGTCCTGCTGGTTGGGTTAAAGGTGACGAAGGTATGAAAGCTGACACTGAAGGTGTTGCTGAGTATCTTGCAAAACACGAGGGTGATCTATAATCTTCAATATGTTCCCAAGCTGAATCTTGGGAATGTATATATGAGTTTATACGGATAGATTCATATATACATTCAAAGGATATAAATGACAGATTATGCAACACTTCTTAAAGAGAGTGGGCTTAAAGCAACATTCCAACGTATGAATATCTTGGAAGTCATTGAAAAAAGTGGACATATGTCTGTAGAGAATATCTACGAGGAAGTAACAAAAGTACATCCTTCACTCTCTTTAGCAACGATCTATAAAAATATTATTTTAATGATGGAGAAAGGTGTTTTGGTTGAAGTACCGATTGCCGGTAAAAAATCAAAATATGAACTTGCCAAAGCAGATCATATGCATCTTATCTGTACTGAGTGTGGAGAGGTTGAAGACAGATCTTGCTTAGAGAGTACAGACAAAATACTTCATACCTTGACGGAGCAGGAACATTTTAAGCTCAATAAGCGACAGATCAATCTTTATGGGGTCTGTGAAAATTGCCAAGAAGCAATTGCCTCATAACGTAGGGTTTTATCTGAAAGTATGCCTTTGGGTATATCCGTCTATGAAAATACCTGTCAAATAGAGAAGAGGAGTACCTCTTCTACTATTACCGCGCCAACTATACTTTTTCTTCCTCTATTTTGTTATCAGACTTTTTAGCAAACTTCAAATAAAGTATAGGAAGTATGATCAAAGTAAGCAGTGTTGAGCTGATGAGACCATTGATCACAACGATAGCCAGAGGTCTTTGTATCTCAGATCCCGGACCTGTGGCAAAGAGTAGGGGAAGCAGACCAAATGCGGCAATGGTTGCAGTCATCAGTACAGGTCTGAGTCTTTTGATGGAGCCTTCTATGACCGCATCTTTAATTTCAGAGCCATTCTTAATAAGGTAATTAAAGTAATTGACCAGTACCACCCCATTGAGTACAGCGATACCAAGCAGGGCGATAAAACCTACAGATGCCGGTACCGACATGTACTCTCCACTCAAATAGAGTCCTATAAATCCTCCAATGAGTGCCAATGGTACGTTGATAAGTACAATGGTTGCCTGTGTCAAAGAACCAAAAGAGACAAAGAGGAGTATAAAGACTAAAAAGAGTGCCAACGGTACAATGATAGCCAGTCGTGCTGCAGCCCTTTGCTGGTTTTCAAACTCTCCGCCATAAGTGAGATAGTACCCTGCAGGTAATTTTACTTCTTTTTCTATCTTGATCTTGGCTTCTTCCACAAAACTTACAAGGTCACGACCCTCGACATTGGTCTGTACGATGGTCTTTCTGTATCCATGTTCATGTTCTATCTGTACCGGCCCGGCATTTGAGATGAATTTGACAAGATTACTGAGAGGTACGGCGTTACCATTTTCTAAAGGATAGTAGAGTTTTTGAATCTTGTCTAATGAATTTTGAAGATTTTCATCTCCTTTGACCATCAAATTAATACGACGCATACCTTCCTGAATGATACCTGCCTGTACTCCGGTCACCATGACTTTCAGATAATCATTGATCTCTTTCTGGCTTATACCATGGTATGCCATTGCTTTTCGATCAAATGTGAGCTCAAAATACTCTACACCCTCATTGGCTTTTTTATAGACATCACTGCTTCCCGTGATCGTTTCAAGTATACTTTTTATCTGTACAGCAATGCCTTCCAGTTGATCATTATCAGATCCGAAAATGTCGATAGCGAGATCCCCTCTAACACCTGTAAGCATCTCAGATACTCTCATTTCTATGGGTTGTGTAAATCCATACTCTATACCTACGAACGCATCAAGTACTTTTCTGATCTCTTCAATGACAAACTCTTTAGATGGCTCTCTCCACGCCTCTTTCTCTTTTAGAACTAAAAAGGTATCGGTATCGTTAAGACTCATAGGGTCAAGACCCAGTTCATCACTTCCTGTTCTTGCTATGATATCTTTGATCTCAGGTACAGAAGCCATAAGCTTTGTTTGTAGTTTCAGGTTAAGTGCCAAACTCTCTTTGAGTGAGATGGAAGGTAGCATTTCAACACCGATAATGATACTTCCCTCATCCATCGTAGGCATAAAAGATTTACCTGTTTTCTCAGCCAGATAAAGAGAGGCTCCAAAGAGTACAAAAACAGCCAATATAATAGCCTTACTGTGTTTTAAAGAAAATATAAGAGTGGGTCTATACGCTTTGGTAAGAAATTTAATGAGGGTTGACTCTTTGTCAGGTCTTTTACTTAAAATAAATGAACTCAGAACCGGTATGAGTGTCAAGGCTAAGATAAGTGAAGAGAACAAGGCAAAGATGATACTAAGCGCCACAGGTCTAAAGAGTTTTCCCTCAAGTCCTTCCAGTGTAAGAAGCGGCATAAATACAATGATAATGATAAGAACACCCGTAATGACAGATGGTGCCATCTCCATTGTAGCTGTATAAATAATTTGTAATTTAGTCTTACGTTTGAGTTTTGGATTTCCCAGTTCAGCAGTAATATGTTCAACGACAACGACGGCGGAATCGACCAGTATCCCAATGGCAATGGCAAGTCCACCCAGACTCATAAGGTTTGCGGTCAATCCAAAGTATTGCATAGCTATAAAACTCATGAGTAGTGCAAAAGGTAAAATAAGTGCAACACTCAGTGCAGAGGCAAGGTTCCCAAGCATCACAAGTAAAATGACCATGATAAGGACAATGGCTTCATAGAGTGCATTTTTGACTGTATTAGTTGCAAGATTTACCAGGTCGGAACGGTCATAAAAAATATCTATTTTTGTATCACCCGGCAGCATAGGTTCTAACTTTTTTAACTCCTCTTTCACTTGTTCAAGTACGATACCTGTGTTTGTACCCTTGAGCCCAAGTACCAACCCCTGTACTGCTTCACCTTGTCCATTTTTACTTACAAAACCTGCACGGGTAAGATAACCATGTTTGACAGTGGCTACATCAGCAAGAGTGATGACTTTAGATGCACTTTTACCCACGGGTAACGTTTGGATATCGGAGATACTTTTAAGCTGTCCTACACTACGTACCAAGATACTCTCTACCCCTTGGGAAACACGTCCTGCACCATCATTCTGATTATTCTCTTCAAGGGTTTGGAATATTTGCTCAAGTGTAATACCCATGGTTCTCATTTTATTTAAATCAGGAACCACTTCATAGGTTCTTACTTTTCCACCAAGTGCATTCACCTCGGCAACCCCGCTTACCGAACGGATCTTGGGAGAGATGATCCAGTCCAGAAGACTTCGTTTCTCTTCGAGTGAAAGTCTCTCTGATTCAATCGTGAACATCAAAATGTCACTTAATGGTGTAGAGATGGGTGCAAGCCCCCCTTCCATATTGGCAGGGAGTTCACCTTTGATATCGGAGAGCCTTTCACTGACCTGTTGTCTGGCCCAGTAGATATCTGTTCCATCTTCAAAATCTATGGTGATATCACAGAGACCATATTTGGAGATAGAGCGCATCATCGTCTCGTATGGAATACCGACCATCTTCATCTCTATAGGTACCACAATACGGGACTCTATCTCAGCAGGGGTCATTCCACTCGATTTGATAATGATCTTTACTTGCGTAGGAGAGATATCAGGAAAAGCATCAACAGGCAATTCGTTATAGGCTTTAATACCAAAACCAAGAATAACTACAGCCAACAAAGAGAAGAAAAGCCTTTGAGCAAGTGCAAAACCTATGATCTTATTCATTACTGTCACCTAACATATTTTTCAGTATCGCTACGGAGTTTACTGCTATTTTGTTCTGTAGTCTGTCAGATGGTTCTATAAAATAATGTCTGTTGTCTTCAGCAAGAATTTTTACCGGTACAGCCGTAAATCCCTCTTTTGTTTTTATAAATACAATTTGTGTACCTCCTTCTTTAATAACGGAAGTTTTCTGAACTTTAAGACTCTCTCCTAAAATGGTGAATTTCGCAGAGCTGCGAAGACCTGAAAATATATTGATATCTGATGGAACTGAAAAACGTATTTGTTTAGTCTGGTTTTGAGGGTTTATCACTGGTGAGATCTGTAGTATAGTTGTATTAAAAGTTTTATTTGCAAGTGTGATCTGTACTGCTTGTCCTTCATGAAGGTTTTCAGTCAACCTAGCTTCTATATTACTCACAAGCCAAAGTGAACCTTTTCCCTGAATAATAAAAAGTGCATCGGAAGGACTTGTACTTTTTCCCGGAATCGCATTGAGTTCGACTATATGACCATCTACAGAGCTTTTTATTTTCATTGTCTGGGAGAGCTTCAGATCTTTGAAGAGAGTTGTTATCATTTCATCACTTGCACCATAACTTTGGAGTAATGCTTTGGAAGCAGCCACTTTGATCTTGTCTGTTTCAAGTTCTGCATTGGCAGCAACACACTCTTTTTGAGGAATGATCTCTTCTTTGCAAAGCATATTTTTACGTTCTGTCAAATGTGTATGATGACGAAATTCTATAGCATCAGCTATGGCTTTTTGCTGTATGGCTATCCATTCGGTACCCGTTACTTCAGCAAGTACAAACCCTTTAGTCACTTTCTGATACTTCGCCACATTCAGTTTTTTTACATTTGCTTCAAAAGGCAGTGAAATAATATGTAAAAGGGAAGGGGGAGTCACCACTTCAGTAATAAACTCACCCAAAGGAAGCCTTTTGGAATTTTCCGGTGCTTCCACTTTAATTTGCCAATTTTCTTTTTGTTCAGCTGTCATTTGTATATTTTCCGCATGGAGTGCATAAAAAGTAAATAGTGTTAATAGTAGTAGTTTTTTGTTCATTTTTTATCCTTCTTTTCGCTGAGTGTATAGAGTTTGAATAGTGTGTTGTAGTATGCTTTTTTTGTAGCATAGATCTCTTGTCTGAGTTGATATGATCTTTGTCTGTTCAGTAGATATTCAATCACTGACGTTTCACCAAGATCATAACTTCTTTTAATGAGAGGCAAGAGCTTTTTTTGGTAATTTTGGTAATTTTTTTTCAATGTTTGAACCATAAAAGCATTACTTTTCAGATGAGATTTCAGTTGTGTAAGTAAACTTCTTTTTTCTCTCATGGTTTGTTCGTAGCGATAACCGATGGCACTGTTCTGGTACATGGCTGCCGCACGTTCCTGTTCCGATCTTTCAGAGCTAAAGTTAAGAGGAAGGGAGAGACCGATGGAGTATCTGTCTACATCAAGTTCATTGGTATACTGTGCTGAAATGTCAATGGATTCGAGTGAATTGGAGTATCTCTTTATCGCTTTTTGTGTACTTAATAGACGTTTCTCATGAGCCTCCTTGGAAAGCCTAAATGTATTCGCCAGTTTTACACTGCTTCTAATGGGGTACATATCTCTACAAGAGAGTTGTGTTGTATCGGTATAATGCACTTTACTTAACATAAGGAGGTTTTGTTTTGAAATATCCTGTTGCACTTTAAGCTCCTGAAGCTGGGCATAGAGTCTATTTTTTTCTGTCTCTAGTTGCATGAGTTCTGTTTTGGAGATTTCCTGGTATTTGTAGGCTTTTTGTTTCTTTTTGTAAAGTTTCGCAAAATCCTGATAACTTTGTTTAAAACTTCTATAGTTTTGAGTGTCAAGACAGTGTTGATGATAAAGGTTTTTCAATCCGTTTTTAAAATTCAAAATATTTCTCTCACCTTCGAGTAAATAGGCCTGATTGGAGAGTTTTGCAATAGTGCGTTCCTGATCCTGAATATCACCCAATATTAATTTTTTTGAAGCACCAACAGAGTATTCATATCCATTTTTTCCTATATCCGGATATGCTTTTGTGCCTTCTCCATAAATTTCAAAAGGGTCAGAAGCAGTATCTGCCTGACTTTTGGCATCTAGAGCCAGACCTTCCTGCTGTAATGCTTTGGATAGAATATTGTTTTGATCTGCTGACTTCAATATACTATTGAGTGTGTATGTTGATGCATGTCCCAGTTGCATCAACAATATAAATAAAATAAGTTGTTTCATGATGTTAATTTCCTTTATGTTAATAAATCTTTTAATATCTAATTTTATCATTATTATAAAATTTTAGAGATGATTGCACCATCAAGGGCATTAATTTCTATTTCGCAATTTTCTGTATAGCTTCGATAGAAAAGCAGTTGACCTTTATGTGTAAGTCTGTGAGATATCACATCCTCTTTACAATAGGTAGCAGCCATTTTT
>JAYEOF010000126.1:0-8687 GCA_034722695.1 Campylobacterota bacterium | reverse complement strand
GCACCACCACATTTGATCGGTGTATTAGGGTGAGTAAAGATACCTTTAACTTTTTTACCGCTCTTTGCATCAGCAATGAACTTTTGCATCTCTGTCCAAGTATCAGTTGCACCATTTGCAAAGTAGATAGATGTAATTCCGTTTTTACCAACTACTTTTCTTACTGCAGAATCATCACCTCTTGAAGTGATCGTTTGATCAATACCAAGACCTTGAATACGTGCAAAGTCAAGTTTAAGACCCGCTGCAATAACCATATAGTCATATTTAAGTGTTTTTCCACCAGATGTCTTTACTGTATTGTTTTCAGGATCGAACTCAACTGCTTTCTCTTTTATTACAGTTACACCACTTGGGATGAAATCAGCTGTGTTATATTTAGTATCACTGTCACTCCAGATACCCGCACCTACAAGTGTTTGACCCGGCTGATAAGATGTTGATGTATCACCCGGTTCAAGTACTGTGATATCCGGATTATCCAAAGAGTTTGTAAAAAGCGCTGCTGTTGACATACCTGCCAAACCACCACCAATGATCAAGATCTTTGCTTTAACTGCAGAACTACCTGCAGTTGCTTCCGTTGCAACACCAGATCCCATAAGCATTGCAGCTCCACCTGCACCAAACATTTTCATCGCATCACGACGGGAAACGCCTTCATTTTTGAAGTGTGCATCTATAAGATCCATACCTTCTTTTAGCATTTTTTTATCCAAAACTACTCCTTTATATTGTTAAATAGTCACTTATTCTACATCAATTCATCTAAAGAGTTATTAAAAATCTGATAAATTTTACTTAACATTATATACACAAATATTTATTATTAAAAATATTGATATTACTCGGTATAATGAGGGTTTAACCTAGTAAATTAAGATTTAAACCGTCACTTTATCAACCATTAACTGTAAACTTACATTACCTCTAAAGTGATTTTCATTGACCGTATAAGAGAGAATTACCTTTTGACCTGCTTCAAACAGTTCTTTACTCTTAAACTTTACACCTTGCATTACAATACCATCTTGTGCAAAGGTAAAACGCAAATGTTCTCCCTCTTTACCCATACTCTCTACTTGGAGTATCTCTACATTCCTAGAGATAAATTTTGGCCTGGAGTTTCCTTGCCCATAAGGTTCATACTTCTTCACTAAAGCAGTCAAGTCAAAAGAGATGTTTGAAAAGTGTAGATCCCCTACGATATCCGGATCAACCATTTCATTTATGTATGCACCCTCAGTAAAATTTCTCTGCACTTGCATTTTAAAAGCTTTCAGACTCTTTTTTTGTAAGCTTAGCCCTATGGCTGCCTGATGTCCTCCAAACTTCTCTAAATGCTCTCTACAGCCATCTACGATGCCAAAAAGATCACACTCTCCAAAACTTCTACCGCTACCTTTTAAAAAACCCTCTTCATTTTGAGTTAGTACAATACAGGGTTTTTCACATGCACGTGCCACTCTGGCTGCTACAATACCTACAACACCTTCATGCCACTCTTCACCTACTACAACGATCACTTCATCTTTATGATCAACTTGCAGCATTGCTTTTTCTGTTATATCCTGCTCTGTAACTTTTCTTTCTGTGTTAAAACCGATAAGGCGTTCCAGTCTTACTCTTGCATCATAAATATTTTTTGAAGATAAAAAATCCACTGCAAATGAAGCATCTTCCATCCGCCCTGCAGAATTAAGTATGGGTGCTAAAAAGAAAGCAATATCTTCTGAATTTAATTCTGATTTCTGACTATGTTCCAAATATGCTTTTATAGCAGGTTTTTTACTTTTTCCAAGGGCTTTTATTCCTGAGAGAACCATTGCTCTGTTAATATGCTGCAAAGGCATCATATCTGCAATGATCGCGATTGAAACCAGTTCCATATACTCCATCATGTTTATCTTCACATTTAAAGCATTTTTTAAAGAAGCAATAAGATACCAGGCTATCTGTGCACCGCACACTTCAGAGTATGGAAATGCACAAGCCTCTTGTTTCTGGTCTATAATGGCATAGGCTTCTGGTACCTCTGGTGCCAAAAGGTGATGATCTGTAATGATAAGATCTATCCCCTCCTCTTTACAAAGTTTTGCTGCATAGACTGCTGAGATACCGTTATCAACTGTAATGGCAAGATCAGTACCGAGTATACGGGGAATAATATTTGCAGAAAGACCATAGCCGTCTTTAAATCGATTGGGAATGATCCACTCTACAGGATAGTCGATCTCTTCAAAAAAAAGTTTCATAAGGGTCGTGGAAGTCACACCATCTACATCATAATCACCGATGATAGTGATCTTTTCTCTATTTTTTATAGCATCTACAATACGTGCAGTTGCTCTGTCCATATCTTTAAAAGTAGAAGGTTGGGGAAGATCTTTTAAAGAGAGGAATCCCTCTTTAAAACGTTCTTGTAAAAGTGTTTCTAACGCTAAAAGCGTTAATTTTTTATGCATCTATATTTTTATGTTTAAGTGATGCATCTACAAATGCCAAAATAGATGGATTGACATTTTGAAGTCTTGAGGTAAATTCCGGGTGAAATTGAACCCCTAAGAACCATGGATGATCCACTACTTCAACCGCTTCTATAAGCCCATGTGACTCACCTGTAATATCCATACCATTGGCTTCAAGTGCTTCCCTATATAGAGGATTGGCTTCATAACGATGTCTATGTCTTTCAAAGATCATTGGTGCATCATACGCTGCTCTAAGGTTTGAACCCTCTTTCGTTTCGCATTCATACTCACCAAGACGCATCGTTCCGCCCATTGGAGATGTTTTTGTTCTTACCTGTTTTGAACCAGATGCATCTATAAACTCATCTATAAGATAAATAAGCGGATCAGACGTATTTTCATCGAATTCCACAGAGTTGGCGTTTTCAAGTTTCAATACATTCCTGGCAAACTCTACCATAGAAAGTTGCATCCCAAGACAGATACCAAGGAAAGGGATTTTTTCTTCTCTTGCATACTGAATGGCTTGAATCTTACCCTCTATTCCACGTTCACCAAAACCACCTGCAACCAAAATACCATCACAATCATTGAGGAATTTTTGTGCACCTTCTTCTTCTACTTTTTCAGAGTCTATCCATTTGATGTTCACTTTACTATCAAGATGTGCACCTGCATGGATAAGTGCTTCAGTGAGTGATTTATAAGACTCTTTAAGATCTAAGTATTTCCCGACAAATGCAATTTTCATTTCATCACTAGGCATAATGATCTTATGTACCAGATCACTCCACTCGTCCATTTTTGGTTCACAATTTTCAAGTTCTAACTGTTTACAAATAGGTGTTAGCATATCTTGTCGTAAAAAGTTAAGAGGCACTTGATAAATGGTTGAAGCATCTTCTGCAACAATAACAGAGTCCTCTTCTACATCACAGCTATAAGCGATCTTTCGTTTAATTTCATTGGATACAGGTACTTCCGCTCTAAGTACAAGCATATGAGGAGCAATACCGATACGTCTAAGCTCTTGTACTGAGTGTTGGGTAGGTTTTGTTTTGAGTTCACCGGCTGCTTTAATATAGGGTAAAAGTGTCACATGAATATTCATTACTTTTGTTTTACCAAATTCATGTTTCATCTGTCGGATCGTTTCAAGAAACGGTAAACCTTCTATATCTCCGGTTGTTCCGCCAAGTTCAACAATAAGAATATCTTTCCCTTCTCCAGCTCTTATAATTCTCTCTTTAATTTCATTTACGATATGAGGAACCACTTGAATGGTTTTTCCAAGATATTTCCCTTTTCTTTCATTCTCTATGACTGTTTTATAAACAAGTCCTGTTGTAAAGTTATTATTTTGAGTAAGTGATGTATCTAAAAAACGTTCGTAGTGTCCCAGATCAAGATCTGTTTCTGCACCATCTTTGGTTACAAAAACTTCTCCATGTTCAAGAGGTGACATGGTACCGGGATCAACATTGATATAAGGATCAAGCTTAAGTACAGCTACACGCTGTCCTGTGTGTTTAAGGAGTGTACCTACACTTGCTGCTGTAATTCCTTTTCCCAATGAACTCAGTACACCACCTGTAACAAAAATATATTTTGTTGTAATTTCACTCATTTAATATTTCCCTTTAATTTACGCAACAATTGGCATAATGATCGTAATAAAATTATCGTCTTTAACGATAAATGGTAAAGATGGCTCATTGAACTCTATAGTAAATTCATTTTTATCAATTTGTGAAATAAAATCTAAAATATATTTACTGTTAAAAGAGAGTTCAAATTTTTCATCTAAACCTGTATTGAGTTCCAATTCTGTTTTTGCCTCTACATTATCAGCACTTAAAGAGTTAAAAATAATTGCATCTGAGAGTAGTGTCATTTTAATTTCTTGAGAAATAGTAGTGATCATTTTAATGGCATCTAACATCTCTTTTTTAGGAAGAGTGATTGCATGTTTGACAGAGGAAGGTACAATTCTTTGATAGTCGGGAAATTTACCATTGATGAGTCTGGTATAGAAAAAATAGTTTTCATTTGAAATAATAAGATTTGTTTCATCAAAGAAGATATCGATCTGGTCTAAAAAAAGTTTTTGTATTTCTAAAATAGCTTTTTTAGGAACGATTAAAGAGAGTTCTTCACTGTTTGAACTTTGAATTTTTGCAATGGCCAATCTTCTGGTATCAGTACCCACTAGATCTGTAGAATCATTTTTAATATTGATAAGAGCACCGTTTAATTCAAATTTAGGATTATTCGTATCTATGGCAGGAGAGATCTTTTTAAGATTTTGAATAAGACTTAAAGAGTCTAAAGTAATTTGAGGTTTATCTTCTGCAGTTGGAAAATTTGGATAAGAGTCAGGATCAAATGTAGGCAATTTGAATTTAGAGTGTTTTTGTTTGATAATAAGCGTATTGTCTAAAAGTTCTAAAATAATCTCATCATCTTTTAAAATACGAATGATGTCAAGCAGTTTTTTACCGTTTGCAGTAAAAGAACCTTCAGATTCGATCATAATATGATCAGTAACAATCTTCAAACCTATCTCTCCATCTGTTGCCTTAATAATACATTTATCACTCTGTGAGTTAAACAGTATATGTGAGGTGATTTGACTTGCATCTTTTTTTTCTAAAAAAGGTTGTAGATTGATGAGTATTGATTCTATAATTTGTTTTTGTGCTCTTATCTTCATAGACTCCCCTTATTTTTAATAATATTAGTACGTAGTAGTAGTTTGACATGAAAATGTGAAAAACTACTTTATTGCCTGTGTTCCCGTTATTTTTATGACGGTTTAATTTTTTTAAACATTCACATTTATTCACTTCTAAAATTATATCTTTTTTTTATTCAAGTTTTTAGAGGTGTTCTCTATTTCATTTTGATCAGGTATCGGAATTTTGAGTATCTGTATTAATTTTGTTTGAAAGTTCTTCCAGTAAGACTTTAAAATTTTCATCACTGTCTATGATCTCGTTGATCTTTTTCATGGCGTGTGAAATAGCAGTATGGTCTTTCATACCAAAATACAAAGCAATTTGAGGCATGGAATTCGGTGTAAGGTTTCGAGCCAAATAGATGGCTTTTCTTCTAGCATTGACAACAGCTTTGGTACGTTTTTTTGATTTGATATCTGAAGGTTTTATGTTGAGTTCACGAGAAACGATCTTCACAATATCATCAATGGTAATATTCTCTTTTTTCTCTTTGAGTTGATCTTTGATGGCATTTTGTGCAAAATCCAAAGTGATCTCTTGATTTAACATAGAAGAGAGAGCATTGAGTTTAATGATCGTACCTTCAATTTCACGTATGTTATCACCCATATGTGTAGCGATAAAGTTGATGATCTCATTGTTAAGGTTAATCCCATCCAATTCACATTTTTTTTGAATAATAGCGATTTTGGTTTCAAGTCCGGGAGGTTGGATATCTGCCATAAGTCCCCATTCAAATCGGGTTTTTAGTCTATCAACCAGTCCAGCGATTTTATTGGGTGCTCTATCTGCAGTGATCACAATTTGTTTATTGGCATTATAGAGTTCATTAAAGGTATGAAAAAACTCTTCCTGCGTCTGTTCTTTACGGCTTAAAAATTGTATATCATCTATAAGCAGAAGGTCACACTCCCTGAACTTATCTCTAAATCTATCCATGGTCTGGGAACGCAGATGAGAAGTAAACGAATTCATGAATTGTTCAAGTGTCGTATAGATAACGGTTTTACCCAAATCTATATGATAGTTACCTATGGCTTGAAGCAAGTGTGTTTTACCCAATCCTACACCACCGTAGATAAAGAGCGGGTTGTATTGTTTACCGGGTTTTTCTGCTACGGATTTTGCTGTCGTGTAGGCAAACTGGTTGGAGTCCCCTACGATAAAACTGTCAAAAGTAAGAGAGGGATTCAAATAGGTACTTTTAGAACTGCTTTTTTCACTGCTTTGCTTGCTTACTGGTATAGGAGTTTGTTTCGTTTGTTTGCCTACGGTAATTTCTATTTCAGGTTTTATTTCATTCTGAAGTTCAAAAAGGTGCATAAGTTTATCGGTATATTTGGTTTTAACCCATTTTGCTATAAGCATATTGGGTGCAGAAAAATAAACCATATTGCTTCGTGAGTGTTTAGTATCATAGATCAGTTTTTTGATATAGCGTTCATATTCTGTCTCAGAGATCTCTTTTTTAAGTTCATAAAGTACTTTTTGTCCAATATTCATGCGTATTTTTCCTTTAGTCCAAGCAATATTGTATCATTTGGGTCTGACTTTTCACATATACTGAAAAGGTTTAAACCTTAATGTGAATAACTTCTACTATTTTAGCCAACTTAAGCTAAAATAGGGGCATTAAACATAGGTTGAATCTTTTATTCACTATGTGAACAAAGGTGTGAATGAATATTTTAGGAATAGACCCAGGAAGCCGTAATTTAGGCTACTGCATACTACATTGGGATGGGAAAAAGTTTTCACTTGTTGAGGCAGGTTTGCTTAAGATCAAGACAAAAGAGCTTCAAGAGCAGATCGTAGAGCTTGTAGAGGGTATAGAGATCATTTTAAAGGCACATAAGATAGATGAAGTAGCCATTGAAGATATCTTTTTTGCCTATAATCCAAAGTCTGTTCTGAAGCTTGCACAATTTAGAGGAGCACTCTCTTTAAAGATACTCCAGGAGGTAGGATATTTTTATGAATACACCCCTTTGCAAGTGAAAAAAGCTGTAACAGGAAACGGTAAAGCAGCCAAAGAACAGGTGGCATTCATGGTGAAAAGACTGCTGGGTATCAAAAAAGAGATCAAACCCTTAGACATCACAGATGCCATGGCGATCGCCATTACACACCTTCAGAGAGTGAAAATGCGTAAAAAAAGTAATTAGAGTGAGGTGTCCCCAACCAATGTCATTAAGTTAAGGGTTTTTATCGGAAACGGAGACTTCAGTCCCGAATGGCGGAGGCAGAGCCTTCCGATTCCAAGTTTTGTGAGAAATAATATCTCTTAACTTAATGGCGTTGGAGGTGTCCCTGTTTAATTAGATAAGGGTTTAGCATTCTTCTGTACGGAGATCATGCGGTTTTTAGGCATAGTGAATGTAGCTTTTTTGTTACCTGCAACTGACTCTTCAATTATTTTATCATACAGATAGACATCATTTTTAAAATAGGCCAATCCATCCTCTTCATAGACAGTAAAGTAAAGCATATGCACAGGCACAGATCTGCGTAATCTGATGGTTTTAGGTTTATTTGTCTCGATGATCTTTTCTATGTCACTGCGAGAATAACTTTTTTTGGAATTTTCAAGCAGGATATCCATAAGTTCAAACGGTTTATCTACCCTCATACATCCTGAACTGTAAAGCTTATAGCGTCTTGTCAACAGTGTTTTGTTGTCTGTGTCATGCAAATAAACAGCATATTTGTTGGGGAACATGAATTTGATGCGGCCCAGAGCATTATTGTCTCCCGGAAACTGTACAAAACGGTAAGGTACACGCTTTGCACTCTTCTCATAAGGGTCTAACATCTCCTGTGTTACCTGTATCTCTTTTTTGCCTGAGAAGACATGGATGTTATTCTCTTCCAGGTACATAGGATTATCTCTCAGTACATGGATCAAGTCTCTTTTTATGAGATTATCAGGGATCGTCCACGTAGGGTTAACGACCATATACTCTATGGTATCATGAAAAAGAGGTGTAGGTCTGTCCAAACGTCCTATGACAATACCCATCTTCATGATCATGCTGCTATTTCTGTAGTAACGCAGGTTAAAGTCGGGGATATTCACTTCAACATGCTCATTCTCAAAACGTTTGGGATAGAGTTTTGTTTTATCCAGATTGGTGATAATAGCCTGTATATTTTTCTTTGCCGGCTGGTTGAGATAGTAGGTCATGGTCTTATCCACTTTGCCATCTACTTTAAGCAGATAACGTTTTTGATACGTGATCACAGCGCGTTTAAGTGTTTCATCAAATTTACTGTTTATAGATGCATTTTTGGGGTAATCACCGGAGATCTGAAGCCGTTTTTTAACTTCTTTTACACGTGATGACCTGTTACCTAGTTTTAATGGTGTGTTACTATATTTTATCTTTGGAAATTTATCCATCACACGATAGTTTTTAAGCAGTGTTACCAGTTTTCTATAGCGTTCTTCCATAGGAAGCAGTGAACTTAAATAGGCGTA
>JAYEOF010000125.1:0-1915 GCA_034722695.1 Campylobacterota bacterium | reverse complement strand
CACTTATGGTGAACTTTGATACTTTTGGAGACTCTTCACTCAATATCTTCATATATACGTTTACAAAAACTGCTAACTGGGCAAAATATTTGGAGATAAGAGAGAATGTAAACCTGGAAATCATGAAGATCGTAGAAGATAACGGTTCATCTTTTGCCTTTCCTTCACAGTCTATTTATATTGAGCAGATGCCTAGTGAAAATCTGCTATAATTCCAACAATAATAAAGAAAGAATATTTATGCAAGAACAAACACTTAAAAAAGTAGCCATATTAGGACGACCAAATGTAGGAAAAAGTTCACTCTTTAACCGTTTGGCAAGACAGAGAGATGCCATCACTTCAGATATGTCAGGAACTACCAGAGATGTAAAGAAACGCATCGTAACGATCTCAGGTGACCGTGAATTTGAAATACTCGATACAGGGGGGATAGACTACAGCTCTGACCTCTTCTCCAAAGTAGCAGAATTTTCACTCAGAGCAGCAGATGAAGCTGATATTATCTTATATATGGTCGATGGTAAAACATTGCCAAGTGCAGAAGACAGAGAGCTTTTCTACAAACTTCAAGAACAGAACAAACCTCTAGCTCTTATCGTTAATAAAATAGATAACGATAAAGAAGAGGAACGCTACTGGGAATTCCTGGAGTTTGGTGCAGATGCAACTTTCCCTATGTCGGTCAGTCACAACAGATATTTTAATGATTTTTATGCATGGATGGAAGAGCTGATCCCTGCTCCTGAAAAAGAAGAGGGACTTGAACTCACAGAAGATACAGAGATCGATCCGTTTGATGAGATCGTTCGTGACATCAACACCGTACATGAAGAAGAGATAGATAACAAAATACGCGTTGCTATCATCGGGCGTGTCAATACAGGTAAATCTTCACTTCTCAATGCACTTTTAGGTGAAGAGCGTTCTGTAGTAAGTGATGTTGCGGGGACTACCATAGACCCCATAGATGAGATGATAGAGCATGATAATCATGAGATCACCTTCATCGACACAGCAGGAATACGTAAAAGATCCAAGATAGTTGGTATAGAAAAATACGCACTCACACGTACGACTGAAATGCTGAAAAAAGCAAATCTTGTTCTGCTAATACTGGATTCAACCCAACAGATCTCAGAATTGGATGAGAGGGTAGCCGGACTCATTGAAGAGCATAAGCTTGCATGCCTTATCGTACTCAATAAATGGGATATCAAAGAAGATAGAAGCTATGAAGAGGTAGTGGATGATATTCGTGATGAACTAAAGTTCTTGCACTATGCACCGTTTATCACTATCTCTGCAAAAACAGGTTTACGTGTACACAAGATACTCGACGAGATCACAGCTATATACAAACGCTACCAGCAACGTATCCCTACTTCAGAGCTAAATGATACACTGCGTAAAGCCATAAGAAGACACCACGTTCCGGCACATAATGGTGCTGTTGTCAATATAAAATTTGCAACACAGTACGAGACTAAACCACCAAAAATTGCACTGATAACAAACAGACCAGAGTTCTTGCACTTCTCGTATATACGTTACTTGTCAAACTTCTTTAGATCTACATTTGACTTTGAAGGTGTACCACTTGATATCGTCGCTAGAAAACGTGGGCAGAGAGTTGAAGATAATGATGAGTGAGTAGCGAGTAATGAGTAACCGAAAATCATTTTAAAAGAAGCTTTTTGAAAAAAAGCATACCTAAATTACTCATTACTCATTACTCATTACTCATTTTCCTGCTATAATTTTGAAAAAATTATAGCAGGAATCAATATGCGCGTACTTACAGGAATCCAAGCTTCAGGAAAACTTCATATAGGGAACTATTTTGGGGCAATGAAGCCTATGGTTGAGCTTCAGGAAGAGCATGAACTTTTTACTTTCATTGCTAACTATCATT
>JAYEOF010000124.1:0-1917 GCA_034722695.1 Campylobacterota bacterium | reverse complement strand
TTGTTTGCCATAAGCTGTGTTGGTACCACTGTTGCAGCGAAACCAAGGCTTAATGCCAAAAGCAATTTTGAACTTGTTTTTTTCATCTCTTTCTCCTGTATTAATTTAATTTTTGACTCTATTGAATTTTCTGATATTTCATTAAGATACTGTATAGTTTAGTTTTGGAGCAAGTATCTCTTTAGAGCTACCTGCCTGCTATCCCAAGCCCAATATCTTTCATAGGAAAATCTTTATAAGTATTGCCATGTTCTCTAGACAATCCTACAGCTGTACCTATGCCCCATTCAAAAAATCTATGACCAGTACTTGCCTGTTCTTTTGGATCCATATATAGATTATAAATCCAAGGAGACATACCGACATTAAGTATTGTTGATTCATCAAGATTAGCCATTGGATGCTTCATATCAAATACTTTCATATGTATCTTATACTCTTCCCAGCGGAGTGCCATAAAAGTTTTTTCAGAGTACATAAATACTGCTTCTCTGTTTGATTTTCCCTCATCAGCAAGTAAAAATGAGGACTGGTCAACACCATCTATGTAGTTTTTAGGCGATATTTGATTGTCTATTCCAGCAAAAGAGAGACTGGTATTAAAAAGATCCATAAGGTCAAAGAGACCATCACTCTGTTTTCCAGCCTTAATCATCCCTGGCCAATAAGCAATTCCAGGAACTCTCACACCACCTTCCCAAGTCGTACCTTTTCCGCCTTTGAACGGATGATATCCAGAATCAGGCCATAAATCTTCATTAGCGCCATTATCAGATGTAAAGAACACAAATGTATTATCATCTACTTTAAGCTCTTTTAACAGATTTGTAAGTCTTCCCACAATATCATCTACTTCAATTACAGCATCTTTATAAGGAAATTTCGCTGGACTTTTTCCTTTGAAAGATTTGGCAGGATAGTTATCGTTATGCACTTTTATAAAGGAGTGGACTAGATAGAAAGGTTTATCCTCTTTAACTGCCTTACGGATAAACTGCTCTGAAAATTCAGTAACTTTTTGATCTATCTCTGCTAACTCATCTAGTGTTTTAATCTCTTGAACAGTCTCTAGTTTTCCACCTTTTTTTCCTGCCGTAATAGCACGATGACTCAGTTTATCCAGTACTGCCATTCGCTCAGGATTATAAACCATATCGGGGTATCTGCGTTCCATCATGCCTTGCGTAAACTCACTTGCTACACTAAGGATTCCAAAGTATTCATCATACCCTACTTGATGTGGCCAATAACCATCTTGTTCACCTAAATGCCATTTGCCGCTAAGAGCAGTTATATATCCATTTTTTGACAGGAGAGAAGCTGCTGTCACTTCATCCGCCCATGGATTTACAGTGGGACTTTCTCCTGTTAGGATAGGACGAGTTAAACCACTTCTAGCAGGAATCCTACCTGTCATAATAGCAGCCCTTGTTGGGGTGCATGTTGGCTGTGAGTATGTAGAAGTCAAAAGAAGTCCATTGTTGGCCATACTGTCAATATTAGGTGTTGGTGCACCGATCATAGCTCCACCACCATACACACCAGGATCTCCAAAGCCCATATCGTCAACTAGCAGTATTAAGATATTTGGTTTTTTACCAGTTCTTTTTTCCAACTCTTTGAGTTTTTGAGCAGTTATCTTGTTTTGCTCTGCATAAACCCTGGAAGGCTCTAGGTGCTTTTGTGTATGTACTGCTTTGGTGAAGGGAATATTCTCTTGAGCTACAAGCCCTTGAGAAATTCCGACTGCTAGCAATGTGGCTATCAATAAGCCGGTTTTTTTTGTTTGCATTTTTTTCTTCCTTTTTTTGAATTAATTGTAGGCAGGTAGTTATGTCTAAACTGTGTACTATAATAGAATTTAATTATTAAGTCTTGTACAATTCCGACATTTCATCAAAATATAGTATAATTTTT